>DAIEQP010000085.1 GCA_027347805.1 Ignavibacteria bacterium
TCATTGTACTCTGCGCAAGTTTATTTATTCCAACTTGTGCTCGAACGTCCGTCAGCAGTAAAAGTGCGATGCTGAATAACCAAAATAATTTTATAGATTTCATTAAAATTTCTCCTCTAAATTTTATCGGACGACAACAAATTTTTGAATTGCTTTTTCACCATTATCTTTTTCTATAACAGCAATGTAAACTCCGCTGCTAATAATCTGCTGACTCGATGTGACCATATCCCAGGTTTCTGAACCAGCTCTTACAGTGCTTTCATGCCGAATTGTTTTTACAAGATCTCCATTCTCGGTGTAAATCCTGATGGAACAAACTATCGGCAGGTTATAAAAATTAATTCCTCTTTGATCAGTGTAGCCATATGCAACAAGCTGCGGATCATTAATATTATAAGGATTTGGTGCAATTCTAACTTTAGATAAGTCTTCCTGAGAAAGTCTTGGCGGATTTACCCAGTAAATATTCGGGACATAAACTCTTCCGCTATACATTATTTTTCCTCTTGTTGTAGGATCTGCATTCGGATCATTTGCATCAATAGTTGCCTTTGATTGAATGAAGTAATAATACTGAGCAAGAGCAAGCACACCTTTATCTTTAAATGAGTGAGTTGTTGTCTTGTCGAATTTATCCGAGTCATATACAATTTCATAAAATGTAGTATCGAGACTCGAAATTCTTCTGCATATTCTATAACCGGCAAAATTCGATAACAATTCTGCTTCTGTATCTGTCCATGTTATTTCAACTCCATCACCATATGCATAAATCTTTACCATTGTTGGAGGAGGAGGTGCTTGAGGTATTTTATAATTGTGTTTGAAATTCCATTTCGCTCTGTATGCCGATAACATAACAGAGTCAATTCCGCTGCTAATCCATCTGTCTTTAATTTTATCCTGCTCACTAGCATTTGTTGGAAATGCAAAGTTTGCCGGCAGCCAACCCGTATTTTGATTTGGCATGTTAGTCGGATTAGTCAGCGTTCCCTTATACCATTTGTTGCCAACTTCCTTCGCAACTTTTGTATCAAGGCCTGCCCATCCGCATGCATAAACAATATGAATTTTTTGTCCCGGAGCTAATTTGTATGGACCGAATGACATGTACATAAAATTTTCACTTGTAGCACCGCTTACATATTCAGAGTATGATGATTTTCCAGTTTCATCTGGATTTAAACTGTGCATTGTTCCCGGAAAAGCAACACCAGTAAGTTTTGAAAGATCGAACAAACCGCCTCTCATTGCCCAGAAATTTTTAGATCCATAAGGATCGCCGCTTGAAGTATATGGAAGCTGGCTGCTGTTTCCAGTGTAAGTTATTCTCGGCTGCAAAAAATCATCTACATCATTTGCAGCACTTGTATATGGCGCTTTTGATGCATGCAGGATTGTAATAAAATTCATACCTGTTCCAATCAGTCTTCCGTTTTGACTTGGAATTGGAGCGCCCATATTATCTCCAACTCTGCTCGGATCATCTGCTCCATATTCATAAAATACTCTCATGTTGCCGGGGACTTTACCGCCGACAAATGTCATTAAGGTATCTGCTGCCCTTCCGCCATGATAATGCTGCCAGGTTTTTGCTGCTTCAAATCCAACTTCATTAGATCCCGGTGCAGGATTTCTACCGTATGAATATTCACCATTATTCAGGTTCATATATGTTTGAATATATAAACTATCGTATGTCTGCCCTTTACCTTTAAAGACTGCTACTTTATCACTATTATTTGTGAATTCGTAATCGTATATGATATAATTGTTATTATAATTTTGTGTCCAGCCTATGATTTTTCTACTCAATGTTATTCCATAGACATATTCATTTGTAACAGTAATCATCTGATCATATGTTCCATCAGATAATTTGGATGGGTCATTAGTACCAAAATCTGTTAAACTAACTGTTTGTACCTGGGTTGGGTTTACAATTGTCTGCGCAGGATATTTATACCGAACATAATTTGTCATCGGAACTGTAATTTTTCCAGTCGGCATAAAATCATTGTCAACCATATCATGAATTGCAGCTCTTTCATTTGGACTTCTATTAAACTTTACCGAATCTGTATTGTAAGGATTTAACCAGCGTGCGGTACCAATCTGGAACCCAGATCCGGAATTTGCCTGCATGTATTGACCGCGCCATCCAAGTATATCATAGTCGTTAGGAAAGAATCCTGAGGTATATGTAAAATTCCCTCTATAACCATTATCCGTTATACCTGTCCAGAATCTTCCAACTCTCATTGTAGCCGATTGCTGCTGCTGTTGTGCAAATAAATTTTCGCTCAAGAAAATTGAAATGCTTAATAGAATCATCAGCAAAATTTTCTTCGGCAACAAATCTGCTTTTAATAATTCATTCAATTTCATTTATTACTCCATTATTATTTCAATTTCGTAAAAGAGATTTAAAAATCAATTCTGAAGCCAAACCAAATATCTCTTGGCTGCTTGAATGTCCAGAATGAAAGATTCGGATCATTTATGTATGACTTATCACTTGATCTTAAATCACCAATCTCATCATCACCTGCAATGTACTGTCCAGGATTTTGAGAACGGAGCGCATCAAATTCAGGACTGTCATACATTGGAAGATGTAAAGATTTCAAATAATTACTTCTGTCATTAGTATCAAAGAATGTATAACCCTGGCTCATTGCATTTACTTTTACATTTAATACGTTGCTGATATCTAGATAGAATGAAGCTCTGTGTCCTGCAATTTCAAAACTCTTTGTAAGTTTTAAATCAAGCATGTAATAATCAGGCCACTGAACATTATTGCTATAGTGAAGTTTACCAAGCGGATTCCATGTAAAATAATCGCCGGCTGTGTAAGTTGCGAAAAGTGTTAGATCCCATCCTCCTAACGGATTTACACCAAGGAATTCCGGACCAAAATCTTTTGGACTTCTAAAAGTAAGGTTCATATTCAATGCAGGACGAGGTAGAGTTTTTGTTTCCTGTCCGGCATACAAACCAACCTGATCATTATTAATATCTTTATCTGTAATAGTTTTTCTTCCGGTTAAACCATTTTTCTTTAACATATAATCAAAATTTATCCAGCCAGTAAACCAGCTGTTATCACTCTTTGTAATATTTACTTCAAGACCTTGAATATCCTGGTACTGGTTATTTGCCTGATTTGTATAATTAAGAACCCCGCTTGCAGTTTGATATGTTACACTTCCGGCTTCACCAGTTACATCTTTTCCGTAACCTGAAACTGTAAGAATCATATTTTCATAAAAATTATATGCAATACCAAGTTCATAAGAAATTGTTCTCGGCGGTTCCATATTTGGATTTGTCATATTATACAAACCGTTTTTATCGTATCTGTATCTGAACTGATACATTGTATAATAAGGTGGATTGCTTCTGAAGTGTCCGTAATTAAAATAAAATTTTGAGTTTGTAGTTACAGGAAATGAAACGCCAATTCTTGGAGAAAAAGTTAAATAGTTTTGAATTGGCTGCAGAAATCCCGGATGAGTTTCGTTGTATTTTGACCAGACATCCCAGATATATGATTTTCCTGATTCAAGGTAACTGAATAGTACAGCGGCAGTCTGATCATCTTTCTGAGGTTTGAACATTTCTTCATTAAATGGATCTGCCGGCCATAAACCGCCGCCGCCATAATAATAATCCATTCTTACACCAATGTTTGCAACTATTTCATTATAATTAATTTGATCCTGAACATACATTCCAGTCTGACTTGGATATCTTTCATAATTGAATTCATAAGCATTGTAATAATTTGTATTCCATTTCTCCCAGAAGTTATGCTTCAACTCAATATAATTGTATTCAATTCCACCCTTCAGATAATGATGATCATCCAGCTGGGAAGCGATATCGAATTTTGCTCTTATTTGATTTGTTTTTGATTTATCATACAAATCTCCTTCCTTAGATCCAAACTGGAAAGGAATACCTAATGTGCTTCCAACGTATTCAGAAAATGTTGTACCTCTAATTGATCTTGAACCAAACTGAAGTTTACCATATGGAACTTCTGTCAGCAAAAATTTTCCAATCTGTGTAACAACTGTTGAATCTCTGTTATCACCGTTTGGTGTTTGATCTTCAATTGATAAACAGCTTAAGGTTAATTCCCAATAAGTTGACGGACTCAAAACATGATTAATTGTAATACCATTCATTAAAGTTGTCTGGCTTAACATTGGAAAGAATGGCGGATCGAACCAGTTTGTATAGTTATTGTAAATGATTTTTGTGTTGTCAATCGGCATAAATCCGCCGGAGTTGGCTGCATCGGGTGCATCACCAAAAGCAGGACGAATGGGGCTGACACCAAGTTGTCTTTTCCATAAAGTGTTCAATGTTACAGTAAGATTTTTTGCAGGTGTAGCTTTAATTGTTCCAAGTGTTGTATATGATTTTTGGCTGGGCACAACTACGGGAATATTATAATACTGTTCCTGAGATGTATTCGAAATATAAAATGTTGCATCGCCTAAAAATTTGCCAATGAATGGAACTGGTCCGCCGAACCCGCCATCAAAATTCCAATCTGAACCGCCTTCTTTCATCTGATGATTTGCAAATGCATCTTTTTGACTCTGGCTTAATTCATAATAATTTATTTGCTGTTTAATATTATCAGGAAGTTTTGATAGTCCTTCATAATCCGGAGTAGATAACATCAGCCAGTTGAACAAGTAAAATAAATCCATTGCGCTTGCCTGCTGGGCAGCAGGTTTACCATTGTTATATAATTTAGCCTGTGCAATCCATCCTGTAAATGCAGGATGCTGGTAGTAATTATAATAATCTTCACTTGTTGGATCGGCATATTTAGGCCAGGTACCTGCGGATCCAAGGAACGAAATATTAGGATCGGTGAACATACCGGCATAAGGATTATCTTTACTAAAGAAATTACCGCCAAATCTTTTTATGTGATCATTATTTTTTGAAATGCTGATTGTTCCATGATATCCGTCAGTTGTTCCGCTCTTAGTTGTAATATTTATCAAACCGGATCTAAAGTTTCCATACTCAGCATTGTAACCGCCGGATAAAAGTGAAACCTGATCAATCGCACTCATTGGAATTGAAGTTTCTGCATTTCCGACTGCGGCATTGTTGTATGCCAAGCCATTTACCATTGTTCCTGTCTGATCTGCTGAACCGCCTCGGATCGTTAAAAATCCATTACTTTCTGATACACCGGGCATCTTGGAAAGGAATGCATTTATTTGTCTAACACCAGAAGCATCCTGTAATTGATCGGAAGAAATAACCATTTGTGTATTTGATACTTCTTTGTGTAGTTCATCAGCTTTTGCTGTTACAACTACTTCCTGTCCCTGGATTGTTGTTGGTTCTAAATCAACTGATATTGTTGTTACACGATCCGCAGAAACGACAAGATTCTTTAATGTTTTGGTTGTATAGCCAACCATAGAAATCTGTAAATCATATGTTCCTACCGGAACATTAATAACAATAAATTTTCCCTCTTCATCTGAATAATTACCAAGTGTTGTGCCTTTTACAATTGCGCTCACACCAATCAATGGTTCTTTGGTTTGTGAATCTTTAACAACTCCCATAATTCTGCTTCTGGATTGAGCTGAAAGAATTCCAAAAGTAAATATTAATGTGAGAACTGTCAGGAATATTTTTTTCAGAAGATTTTGATTTAGCATTTGACTCTCCCGTATTGAAACTTTTCTTTGTAAAAATTAATGCATTTATTTATTTCCTTAAAATCATTTTTTTGGA
>DAIEQP010000094.1 GCA_027347805.1 Ignavibacteria bacterium
ATCAAAATGCAGGGCAATATTTTTCAGATTAAATTTTGCCGAAGCATCAAAATTTTTACCGGGAACAGAAATCTCCAATTCTGAATTTATTATGCCGTTTGAAATAGTAGTAGGTATAAAATCTGATTTGCCCAAGTTAAAATTAGAAATTGGGACACCTGTTAAACTGGCTGAAAATTTATCGATGGGAGTTTTATTTCTCCGGTCAATTAAACCTGTCAACTTCAATGTTCTCGTATTATTTGCTGTTCCTTCAAGAGAGATTGTTGTTGGGAACCCTGTTACCTTTTGATTTTCAGATATATTAAAAGCAGAACCAGTTGCCTGTATATTTATTTGAGAAGTATAATTTGTACCACCGGTAATAACAATTTTTTTAATCCAGAATTTTGGATAATATTTATCAGTCGGAAATTTTATATCCTGCCCTGCCATTCTAGGTGCTTCTTCATAATCGGGCTGCCCTTGGTACTGTTTTATTTCAGTTCTGGCTTTATCAGCCATCATTAAATAATTCTGTGCTCGTTTATACATTTCGGTACCGACAAGCAATTGGGCAATACCGTTTTTATTAATACTTGGAAGCCTCGCCATACTTTTTAGTTTTTCAAAATCACTTTTTACAAAATCATCTACCTGCCCAATTGATGTAACAGTCTGCTGAATACTTGATTTCACAGTCACACTTTTATTATCAACCAAATTCTTAATTTCATCAAATGTTTTTATGGATTTATCAACTGTGATTATAGCTGATGAGATACTCTGAACATCATTAAGCTGATCAGGATTAATTACTTCGATCTGCTTTTTTAGCTCAAGAACTTTTTGTTTTTGAGTCTCGAAATCTGACTTAACAGTTAACCACTGATTATTCAATTCATCAACTCTGCGTTTAAGAGTATCAACATGCTTAAGTGTTTTCATATCAAGTTTTTTGACAAGACTATCAGCGTTGAATCCATTCTTCAGCATATTCACATCAAAAAGCGGAGTATAATTGATCATATTCTTAAGTGCATCGTCTGCAAGTTTTGAAAAAGTAAATTTGTCTCCGGCAAGTAGTGCTCTTTTTCTACGATCAGGATCTAAAGAGCCATCGCTTTTTCTTTGTGTATCAATTACCAAACCCGAAACAGTTAATTCATCAACAATGTATTTACCTCTTAATAATTGATTAAAATCCATCGCAAAATGAACATCCCCGGTTTCAAAAAGGTTTTTCCACGGATGCTGAGGATTTGCAACCTGAATTTTTGACCATTTTATTCCAAGCGGAGAAAATGTAACTTGTAAATCATCAATCTCTACTTTTGCGCCAACAACTTCCTCAGCGGCATATTCAAATCCGCTTTCGATCCACCTATTATGAAAAATCCACACAATAGTAATTATTATAATTAAGGGGATAAGTATGACGAGCCAGAAACGTTTCCTCATCTTATACCTCCTAGACTTTTAACCTTTCTATAATAATTTATGAACTTGCTCTGATCCAAAATTTTATAAATCTTCCAGCGCTTAATTTTTTCATGAATATGTTCCCGATACTTAATTACAAACAATTTCATTCCGAAGTAAATTGGCAATAAGAGAATTATTGCAACAACAAAACTTCCCATTATAACTGTATTATTAAACCTGGAAAGAGGGGCAACCGGGGCATTATATAAAGTAGTATAAGTTCCTTTCAAAAATTGCAGCTGGGTTAATAATTGAAAACCCAACCAATGAAATAACGGATCAAAAATGAAAGCGATAATTTTAAAAAGTGTAATTGATACCAGGGCCGCTGAAATATTTACATCAAGCATCAGAATAAGTATCCAGATAATTAATCCCTGAAGCGTAAACATTGGAGATAAACCAATGATGGATCCGAGCGCAAAACCTAATGCAATCTGTTTTGGCGTCTGTCCTTCGGCAAGAACCTTAATAAAACTTTTAATGAAATTTAACCAGAACATTTTTGTACCTGCTTGGTGGGTTTTAGACTATTTCAAAATAGTGTAATTGAGCTGGAGTTTCAATAGTATATTATTGTTAGTCACATCGATTAAAAATGAAAAGAAGCGGAATCTTTTTAATTAATTCCGCTTCAATATTTAACTCAAATAATTATTTCAATAATCCTTTTTCGGCAGCTTCTTTTAATTTTTCATTTGCAAACACTGCAATTTCTACTCTTCTGTTTGCCTGTCTTCCTTCAGGTGTATCATTAGAAGCAACAGGTTCCTGTGGGCCAAGACCTTTGGATGTAAATCTTGAGGCATCAACACCAAGAGCAACAGTATAATCCACAACTGACTTTGCTCTTTGTTCAGAAAGTCTCATGTTAAAATCTTCTTTTCCGGTTGCATCTGTATATCCAACAACTAAAATATTGGTATCAGGATATTTATTCAGGATTTTAGAGAGTTTTTCAATGTTGGCTTTAGCAGGAGCTTCTAGCTTTGAAGAACTTGTTTGGAATAATATTCCCGAATCAAATGTAATTTTGATTCCTTCACCAACTCTTTCAACTTTGGCGCCGGCTATATCATTTTGAATTTCTTCAGCCTGCTTATCCATTTTATGACCGATCAATGCGCCGGCTGTTCCACCAACTGCAGCGCCAATAATAGCTCCAAGAGTCGTATTTCCTGCAACTTTACCTATCACACCGCCAAGAACACCTCCTGCAGCTGCACCAATTGCACCTCCTTTTACTGTGTTACTAGCACTGCATCCCGTAAATAGAATTGAAACAATTAATGTAAACAACAACGCTATTCTTGCAATCTTTTTCATCTTGTACCTCCGTAAACATGTTAATTTTAGAAATTTGTTAAACAAAATAGTGTTTGAAAGTTATAGTCAAATATTCATCACTTATTAAACATGATAAATTCTTTTTTTGTTCACTTAAAAATAATGGAGTTTGAATTTATTATGAATAGCAGATCTGCCTAAAAAATTGTGGTGTGAAATTGATCAAGTGTAGCATTTTGTATTACAAAAAAATAGTCCGACAACAATGTTATCGGACTACTTATAGTGCAGGAGGTTTTTAAACTAAATCAAATCAATTATCACCAAAAAGGAAATCCCAAAAATTCCATTTCTTATTCCTATTCACCATTCTCTTTTTCTCTCTCCAATATTGCTCATATTTTCCCTGCTCAATCAATCCAACCGGTCCTTCATAAATTCCGCCAATATTATAGCCATCGTAAACGCGCACTGCAATTGTGTTTTCTTTGTTCGGTATTAATAATCCTGAAGGAATAAAATACCCTCTGAATTTTTGATATTCGTTATGCTTATTAAATTCTTCAGGTACCAAATTCATATTACCTGTAGAGCCAATCAATTTACCATTTACATATACTTCATCAATATCATCAATTTTACCAACTACCAGAACTAACTTTTTATTAACAATACTTGCCGGAATCACTTGTTTTAATCTGTACCAGCCAAATCCATCGTAATCTTTGTATCCTTGATAATCCCAGGCAGAAGGAACCATAATATCATCCCATTTTTCATCATCAAATTGCTGATCCTTCCAATCCACTTCATCACCAATAGCAAACTTCCAGATTCCGGCAAGATTGATTGTTAAATCCATTTCATCACGTTTTTCAAAAAATCCTATTTCACCTTCAACAATTCCTGCATCAAGTTCTGAATCATAAACTCTTACTGAAATTACGTTTGGTTTATCTTTTTCAAAAAACTTTTCCGGAACAGGATATTCTCTCCATGCATACCAAGATGATTGATATTTGGGAGGAAAACTTCCAGAAAAACCAATTAGATGTCCATTAAGATAAACCTGATCTACATCATCAATTCTTCCAATTCGCAAAATGATGCTTCTTCCATTTAATACGGACGAGTAATTAAATTTCTTCCTATACCAAGCATAGCCATGATAACCGTGAAACCCCTCATTCTGCCAAGAACCCGGAACCGGCATCGACTCCCAATTTTTATCATCAAATTCCGGTTTCGCCCATTTCATATCATCACCAATCGAAAATTTCCAATAGCCTCTAAGACTCATCAACTTATCCCAATTCTGTGCACTAGAAACACCCGCACTTAAACAGAAGAAGCATACTAACATTTTGCAAATTTTGATTTTCATTTTATCGACACTAAAATCTGTTATCAATTTATCAGTTATTATTTTTTTTTGTGTAACATCGCAGTAACAAATTGTAAAAAATTGTCACAATAATTTTATCTCATCGAATAAGTTTCACTTACTTTTTTGTTGTATTCCAAAATTACTGCTTTATACATGTGTGAAGCATATTCATCCTGCTCAAACAATGATTCATGATAAACAGCTTTCATCCCTCTTAAATCTTCCAAGCTTAAAAGCGAAACTGCAATTAATGCTTTTATTTTTGGATTCTCTTCATCTTTCAATTGTGAGATCAAATCGTGAAGAGTTTCAGTCAAACGATATTTTCCCGCAAGATAAATACATGCCTTTCTTGTACCTTCAGCCTCTGAATGGATACCATCAATTATGCTGAGAATACTGTTCTTTGTAAAAACAGGAGCTTTTTTTTCTTGAGCATGTGTAGTTGAACCAAATACAAATGCTGCTAATGCAACAGCTATTATCATAGTTGTCTTAACCGAGTTTGTGAATCTTACTTGCTTCATAACGTACCTCCTTGATGTTTGTTCTTCGTGATCTCTGTATATTAAGTCGATTCCGAGCAGATAGAAGTTGTCATCTGAAAGTTTACAATTGTAATAAGTTGTCACAGCATAACAAAAGTAATGTGACTGAGGATTTTGTTTAGGATGGAATTTCTAATTATTGTAAAATCAATTTATATCCTATTCCATGAACAGTTAAAATGATTCTTGGATTATTCGGATCAATTTCAATTTTGTTCCTAAGCTTCACAATAAAATTATCAATCGTTCGAGATGTAGTGTAAATATCCTGCCATACATTTTTTAGCAGATCATCCCTGCTCACTGTTTGGTTTTTGTGGTCAACGAGGTACTTAAGCAGATCAAATTCTTTGTGAGATAGCTGCACATTATTTCCATTCTCCAAAGCATTATAACTTGCAAAATGAATTTCAAGTCGGCCAATTTTAACTAATTCATTTTTCAAATCTGTTTTTTCAAATCTTCTTAATATTGCTTTGATTCTAGCCAAAAGTTCACGCAAACTGAAAGGTTTGGTTACGTAATCGTCTGCACCAAGTTCTAATCCCAAAATTTTATCAATTTCTTCACCCTTTGCGGTAAGCAAAATAATCGGAACCGATATTGAATGCTCTCTTACTTTTTTGCATATATCAAATCCTGAAAGTTTGGGAAGCATTACATCAAGCAGAACCAGATCATAATTTTTACTAAGAATTTTATTCAGGCCATCTTCACCGTTATCTGCAACTTCAACCACATAGTTTTCAAACTCAAGGTTATCTTTTAACCCCATTCTCATATTTGGTTCGTCTTCAACAATTAATATTCTTTGCATACAATTACCTTAATTTTTTTTATTAACAGGAATTGATAACCGGAAAATACTCCCTTTATTCAAAACACTTGTTAAATTTATTTTACCCTTGTGCGCATCCATAATATGTTTTACTAAAGTAAGTCCAAGACCGGTTCCTTTTGTATTATGAATATTTCCGCTCTGTGCTCTATAAAATTTTTCAAATATTCTTCTCTGGTCGTCGTTTGAAATTCCAATTCCTTTATCTTCAACTTCAACAAAAACTGAATTTAAATCGCCGCCTGTTCTAATCTCAATACATTTTATTTCATCGCTATACTTAACAGCATTGTCAATCAGGTTTACCAGGGCTTCCGATATTGCTTCAGCATCTAAATCTGCCTCAAGGATTTTATCATCTGGTATGAAATTAAATTCAAATCCTTTATTCTCTAAATGAAATTTATAATTCAAGAATATTTTCCCAGTTAATTCATTCAGATCCTGAACTGAAAAATTATATTTCCACTTCCCCGCTTCAATTTTTGAAAAATTCAAAATCGTATTTACAATCTTACTTAGTCGTTCTGTTTCCTGCTGAATTATTCCATAATATTCGTTGCGTTTTTCATCAGATTTAACTCTTCCAAGGTATAATGTTTCTGCAAACATATTTATAAGAGCCAAAGGTGTTCTTAATTCATGAGAAACATTCGATACGAATTCATTTTTAATCTGTGCTAATTCAAGTTCCTGTTTAATATTTTTGTATCCATATCTTGCAGCAAACAATACCAAAATTGCCAGAACGCTTATCAAAATTATACCGGAATATGTTCTGTTTCTAAGTATATCATTTAGATTTTTTCCCGGAACACTTATCCCAAGTGAATAGCTCGGTATAAGCCACAATTCTCCTTTTTGCACAAATTCTTTTTGAATTGAATTGCTTGTCGAATATATATTTTTTTTGTTTTGTGAATCATATACAGAAACAATAAACTCTTCAAGTGAAATGCTTTGCAATTTGGATGATAAATTTTCTCTAACAAATTTTTGTTTCTCTATAAACATGCCGCAAATATTTTTATTACCCAGCATAAAAAGTAATATTTGAATTTGCGGAGATGATAGTGAATTTACCGGCTCAAACTTTGTAAAATTGTTTTTCTTATAAGCACGTAATTTTCTTATTAATGATTGGTTGTTTTCAATTACTGATCTTACTTCAGGATGATTAAGCGACTTGGAAATTTTACCAGCATTATAATCCAATCTTAAATTGGCCATTGTTGTATCTGCGAAAAAAACTGAGCGTATTGCCGGGTTGGATTCAAATATTTTTTTTGATTTGTTACTTATTTCCTGGTTTGACTCGGAAATTTTATCATCCCCAATCTCTAATTTCATTCCCCAGCTCCTTACTAAATCTTCCGAATATTGGTTAACGGAAAATAGAAGCGTTTCCATCTGATTCTTATATATCCGCTCAAGCACAGCTTCGTTTTCACTGAGCGAATAGATTTCCTTCGCAATAAAAAATAAAATTGGAGTTATAATTATTAGTATAAAGAACAGACCGATATTCTTGAATGGTTTAATCATTTGCGATAGGCCGGGTAATTATCAATCAAATAAATCAACTTGAATAGTTTGCAAAATTAATTATTCACATAAAAACAAAATCAAATCACTAATACGAATATAGGAAAGGTGAACTTAAATTATTTCAGTAAAATTAATTTGTCTGGATAACATCCCTGACTTTATCTGTAATTGCTCTAAAATCAATTTTACCGCTTCCGGTTTTTGGCATTTCAGGTATAACAACAAATTTACTTGGAACTGCAATATTAGGTAGTTGTTCAGCCATTTTTTTGAGGATCTCTTTTTCATTTACTTGTTGAGTTACAGTTGCTACTATTTTTGCACCACGCAATGCATCAGGAACTTCAACAACGCAGCATTCAACATCAGCCGGCAATAATTTTTCTAAAACATCTTCTACTTTGATGAGTGAGACCATTTCGCCACCGATTTTCAAAAATCGCTTCAATCTTCCAACATGCCACAAATAACCATCAGAATCCATGTAGCCCATGTCACCTGTATCATACCAGCCATGACGAATATTCAGAGAAGTTTGTTCAAAATCATCAAAATAACCCTTCATCACATTTTCCCCTTTGACTAAAATTTTTCCTATTTCACCAACAGCACATTCTTCACCGGTTTCGTAATTCTCAACTCTAACCAGAACACCTTCTATTGGTTTTCCTACGCTTCCAGACCTGTTATTTTCAAATGTATTTACTGTAATTGCAGGACTTGTTTCGGTTGCGCCATAAGCCTCAAGCAAAACCTTGTTATGTTTTTTCATGAAACCATCTCGTAATGCATCAGGGCATTTATCGGCACCAGTTAATAGAATTCGAACAGAATCAAAATCACCCGGTTTAGAATTTCTTAAATATCCCCAGAAGAATGTTGGTGTTCCTGCAACAAGCGTTGTTTTTTCTTCACGGATAATATCGCACACTTTTTTAAAATCCAGCGGATTTGCATATGTTACAATAGTCATACCTGATGCTAGAGGCACCCAGAGATTTGCTGTCTGTCCGAATACATGAAAGTATGGAAGGTTAGCAAGAAAAATATCATCCGATGAAAACGAAAATGCTTTTATAAGACTATTAAAATTCTGTGAAATATTTCTGTGAGTAAGCTGAACTCCTTTGGGTTCTTTTTCACTACCGCTAGTAAAAAGAATCAACAATGTATCGTCTTCATTTCCCTGATGAACCTT
>DAIEQP010000097.1 GCA_027347805.1 Ignavibacteria bacterium
TTAAATTGATTTTCATCAGCGATTTCTATTTTGATTATCCATCCTTCTCCATATGGATCAGAATTTACAGACTGCGGTTCATCATTTAATTTTTTGTTTATTTCAATTACTTTACCCGAAACAGGAGCATATAAATCACTAACTGTTTTAACTGCTTCGATTGTACCAAATGTTTCGCCAATTACAATTTCTGTCAAACCTGGATTGATATCAACATAAACGATATCACCAAGTTCTCCTTGAGCGTAATCGGTAATACCAATTATTCCTACATTACCTTCCACTTTTAGCCATTCGTGGTCTTTTGTGTATTTCAGATTTGAAGGCACGTTCATCTTTATCCTCATTAATTTATTTTAAAGTATTGATCAATAAATGACGTATCAAATTCCCCCTTAACAAACATTTCATTTTCAAGAACTTTCTGATGAAATGGAATTGTTGTTTTAATTCCTTCCACTTTGAATTCTTCGAGAGCGCGTTTTGCACGATTTATTGCATGCGGTCTATCTGTTCCCCAAACAATCATTTTTGCAATAAGAGAATCATAATTTGGTGGAATAACATAATCATTATATACATGTGAATCTATTCTTACACCAAATCCTCCCGGGAAATGAAGATATTCGATTCTTCCAGGAGAAGGACGAAAGTTTGCGCTTGGATCTTCTGCATTTATTCGAAATTCGATAGCATGACCTCGAGGCTGTTTTGGTACATCTTCAACTGGCATTCCGGATGCAACAAGAATTTGGTTTTTTATCAAATCAAGATTATTAACCATTTCTGTTACAGGATGCTCAACTTGAATTCTTGTATTCATTTCGATGAAATAAAAATTCATATACTTATCAACAAGAAATTCAATTGTCCCGGCACCTTCGTAATTTACTGATCTGGTACCAAGCAGCGCAGCTTCACCCATCTTTTGCCGAACTTCGTCGGTTATAAATGGCGAAGGTGATTCTTCAATTAACTTTTGATGTCTCCGTTGAATTGAACAATCTCTTTCTCCATAATGATAAGCATTTCCATGAGAATCCCCCATAACCTGAATTTCGATGTGGTGAGGATTTTCGATAAATTTTTCGAGGTATAATTCAGGATTCGAAAATGCAGCATCGGCTTCGGTGCTTGCTGTTTGAAAAGCCTTTTCCATTTATTCTTCTTTCCAAACAATACGAATTCCTTTACCGCCGCCCCCTGCAGAAGCTTTTAACATAATTGGATAGCCAATTTCAGATGCTATTTTTTTTGCTTCTTCTATATCTTTAACAGCACCATCACTGCCGGGAACAACTGGAACACCAACTTTCCTCATTGTTTCTTTTGCAAACGCTTTATCACCCATTCTTCTAATTGAATCAGGTGATGGTCCAATGAATTTAATTCCGCATTCAGAACATATTTCACTAAACTCGGCGTTCTCGGCAAGAAATCCATAACCAGGGTGAATAGCATCTGCGCCAGTAATTGCAGCAGCTGAAAGTATATTTGGAATTTTAAGATAACTCTCTTTGCTTAACGCGGGACCGATACAAACAGCTTCATCTGCAAAAACTACATGAAGAGAATCTCTATCAGCTTCGCTGTAAACAGCAACAGTAGGAATACCCAACTCTTTACAAGTTCTAATAATTCTTAATGCTATCTCACCCCTATTAGCAATCAGGATTTTTTTTAACAAATATTCCTCTCAAAAAAATGAAAGACTAATTAGGTTCAACCAGGAACAGTGGTTGATTATATTCAACCGGTGTACCATTTTCGACGAGAATTTTAACGATCTTACCATTCACATCGCTTTCTATTTCATTCATAAGCTTCATAGCTTCGATTATACAAAGCACCGTGCCCTGAGAAATTGAATCGCCAACTTGAACATATGAATCAGCATCCGGTGATGGTGCGCGATAAAATGTTCCTACAATTGGAGAACGGATTTCATGATAATTTGATTTCGCCTCTGCAGCAGGCATCGCTTTAATTTCATTTTGAACTGAAGGGGATGTAAAAGCAGGTCTTTCAACAGGGACTTGCTGATAATGAACCTGAGCAGCATTTGGAGAGTTTTTAGATATTTTTATTTTTAGGTCACCTTCCTGAACTGAAAATTCGGCAACCTCACTTTGCTCAACCATCTTGATGAGCTTTTTAATTAAATTTAGATCCATTATTATCTTCGATTAGTTTTTAACTCGTTCTACATATCCGCCCGTGCGGGTGTCAATTTTTAGAACATCACCTTCATTGATAAACAAAGGAACCTGAACCTTAACACCAGTTTCCAGCTTTGCAGGTTTGAGCGCACTGTTTGCAGTATCCCCTTTAAAGCCTGGTTCGGTTTCTGTTACTTTAAGGAATACGAAGATCGGCACTTCTGCAGAAATAATCTGATCCTGGCCATCAACCAACAATTCAACCTCTGTTCCTTCTTTCAAATAATCAGCACCAGCGCCAAATAAATCTTCCTGCACAGTCATTTGCTCATAAGTTTCATTATCCATAAGAACGAAACCAGCTGATTCCTTGTAGAGGAACTGGTATTTTCTTCTTTCAACACGAATAACTTCAACTGATTCACCTGATCGGAAAGTATTATCAAGTACTTTTCCGGTTTTCATATTTTTTAATGTAGTACGAACAAAAGCTCCACCTTTACCAGGTTTTACGTGCTGAAATTCTGTAATTACATATGGATCATTTTTATATTTGATGATCAGACCATTTCTGAAATCTGAAGTATCTGCCATTTGCCACCTTTATAAACTAACAAGAAAATAGAACGATCTACTTTCTAAATCAAGAAAATTGTTTTTTAACTATTCTTCAATCTGGCTTAAATATTTGTCGAGTTCGAACATGTAGGCCATATTTTTGTAATCTTTTTTCACCGTATCAAAAGCATTCTTAGCTTCTTCTTTATTACCGGCTTTCAAATATGCAATACCAGCCTTTACAATATATTCAGCATTGCTTGGATTTGATTTAGTCACTTTTGAAGCGTCAATATACAAATCTGCGGCTTTTTCATATTCTTTTTTAGACTCAAGAATGCCGGCTTTACCAGCTAGTGCTGTTGCCTTAAATAACATATTCGAACCTGAATAATCATTATACATTTCAAATGCAGCATCGTTATTATTTGTAAAAGCATAAGCATTTGCTAAGTAAATTTTTGCAGTTTCGCCCTGTTCTGTGCTGCCATATTCGCTAACAATTTTTTTCAACCCATCTATGTGAGCGGCAGGCACGCCATCAATTGCTTCTTTATAATTTGATTCATCATAAAGAGGCATTACTTTGGCTAACATGGTTGCAGCAGACTGATTATTACCAGCACGTTTGTTGCTGTAAAGAATGATAGCTACAACTAAAACTGCTACAACACCAACACCGATTAAAATTCGTGCCTGGTTTTCTAAAAATAAATTTTGAATTTTGTAGTAAGTAGTAACAAGCTTATCTTCTTTCATTTCTTTTTTTGAAATCTTTTTTCTGGCTTCTAACACTTTTACCTCTGTTTTTAATAAATCTTAGAAAATTCGGGCGAAAATGTAACAAAAATTATAGACCTATTCTAATATGATTTGAAAAAATCCAGGCATTATCATCAAGAAATATTTCGACCCTAAAAGCACCCGATTCTTTAACTTTATACTCAATTTGGCTTTCTTTTTTGGAAAAAACCGTTTTTCCGTTTGAAATCAACCTGATTTTCCCATCAGGGTTAGGTGATTTTACAACCAATTTAATATTTGAAGAGAATGGGATTGACTCACCCATTTCAAAAATGTGGGATTCTTTTTGAGCATAAAATCTAAATCCCTTTGCATCACCATGATACGAATTAGATATAAAACATTTTCCTTCTTCCAGCGATTTATAAATTAGTTTTTTCGCTTCTGAAAAATCATCTTTTTTTGAAGAAGGTTTTAACTTTTCTGATGTTAATACATGTGTTCTTATAGATTTGAAAAGAACTTTGTATGGAAAAACTTCCATCTCAAAAAACCCTAACAAATTTACTTTATGGGCATGCGCATCAACACCGCCAATACCAACAACTTTTCTTGTCTGGTTTAGTGAATCCCAAACTTCAATTGTTTCTTTTGGAGGACCAACAATTGATTTAAGCGGATGAATAAAATAATTGTACTTATTTTGTTCTGTTAACCCTTCCATCCACTCACTCATATGATTCCAAATCTCAATCCCGGTAAAATCCTGTGAATTCCATTCGGTCCAGGGATAAGGTGGATGTTCCTTCATTGAATTTCTTTTTTCATGCGGATGTGCAAGAAAACTGATTCCTCCAGCATCTTTAACTTTTCGCGTATATTCAATAGCCGGAAGTCTAGTCGAAATTGTTTCATTAATTCCAAAAGCAAGTAAATGGTTTTGGTTTCTCTTATCATTTATTTCGCTTCCAACTAAAAGCAATGTATCTCCATACCATCCTTCAAAACCTTCGTACAATGCTCTCAGTGTATTATGATCTGTAAGGATCAGATAATCCACACCCACATCCTGGGCATCCTGAATAATATTTTTTACTTCGCCGGAGCCATCGGAAAAAACAGAGTGTATGTGTATTACGCCCGTATATTCAAACATAATCACTCAAAACAATTGGAGAGTGGTTTGAAATAAACGCTCAATAAATTATTGAGCGTTATTTACTTCAAAAAGAGTTGTGTATTGTGTTGATTGTTCCTTAATCATATCGGAAAGTTTTGTCATAAGAATTTCTATTCTTTCATCAGAACTATCTTCAAAATTATCGTAAGCTTCCTGTGTTTTGAAGATATAAACTTCTTCGAAAGAATTAGTTTTATTCTTTATCTCATAAACAGAATAGCTTTCCAAACCATCAGCTTTAACCAGATTTTTCAATTCACGAACTACATCAAGGTAATCCTGTCTGCGGTCTGGATGAATAGTATACTTAATAGAAAAAATAACTTTACTCATTTATGCCTCTTATAATGTTATCTCGCCTTTGAATGTTACTTTTGCCGGACCGGTTAATGAAACTTTTTCAAATTCCTTTCCGACCATTTCAAAATCAACAAAAAGTTGATCGCCACTTCTTACATTTAACTTTATGTGCGTACCTGCATTATAAATTTTTGATACTACTAATGCTGAAGCAACGGACCCAGTACCGCAGGCCAATGTTTCATCTTCAACACCTCGTTCATAAGTTCGTATCCAAACAAAATTTTCACCCAAACTAATAAAATTAACATTCGTTCCAGCAGGTGCAAAATCAAAATGATACCTAATTTCTCTTCCTAAATCAAAAACAGGAAAATCATTTATATCAGTAAAATTAGAACCCGGTTTTAAAGGGTCCTTAAGAACATCGCAAATATTTATCACAACATGAGGCGAACCAGTATCAACAAATGAAGCAGGTATTGATTGACCGCCGGCATTTATTCTAAAATTATATTTTGAATTTGTCGGATTATTCAGGTTGAACTTTACATTTTCATCATTTAAGACAGAACCAGAATAAATATTTCCATTTTGTGTGAATGAAATATTATATCCATCATTCCAGTTCATTAATTTTGAATAATATAAAGAACACCTGGCACCATTAGCACATAACGAACCCAAAGAACCATCTGCATTATAGTATAACAAATTATAATTAAAACTAATCGTTTCCTGCAGAATTAAAACACCATCAGCGCCAATACCGTTTCTTCTATTACATATTGCCTTTATTTCAGAGGGTGAAAGTGAAATTCCAGGATTAAATTTTTCATCAAAAAGGATGAAATCGTTCCCGGCACCGCTCATTTTTGTAAAAACAAATTTTCTCATCTCACTTTCAAATTTAACGTAATAATAAAGCTTAAGCAATAAAAATGAGCATTGGCACGATTTTTACCGAAATAATCAGTTTAATTTTATGAATAATAGTACTGCACACATTAATTGAAATACTAAGAATCCAATTGCATTAAAATATAACAAACTCAGACTAAGCCCATGAATGCCGAAATTATTTTACATAGTAGTTTTCCACTCTGGCAATTTGACTTTTCGATTTGAAAACTATTTTCAAGTAATTAACGTTTTCAGAGTCCAGATTTATTGTATAAACGGAAGGGATCCAGTAACCGTAATCTCCTTTTCCGGTAAAATTAGTTTTGCGTTCTGATGAAACAAGTTTATAGTTTACGTTATCATTAGAAATGTAAAAATCAAAAGTGGATTCATTTAATTCAGAAAAAGAATACAATGAAATTTTTTCAAGTTTACCCGGAACATGATAGATAATTCCTGCGGGAGAGTCTGCTTCGAATCTATACATCACTTCTCTGAATTGCCTATCATTATCAGTTTTAATTTTAATATCGCCAATCTTGTGATATATTGATGCAAAATTGTTCATGTTATCAATCAAGCATTTGTGCTGAACTTTTACCGGTCCAACAATATTTGATGGTTCAGATCTTCCTGAAATATTATTTGCAGTTACTCGGTAATAGTAATCTTTGCCAATCTCTGCAGTTTGATCGTTAAACAAGTCAGTATATGTTGCTTCTGCGTCGCTTAAATTGTATCCGATCAGTTCCCATTTGCCGCTTTTATCCAACGCTCTTTCCAAATTATACGAATTTGCACCTGCAACTCCCTGCCATGAAATTCTTGTTTGGTCATAAATGGGCAGTAAATTTGGTTTACCTGGTTTTAATATTGGCGGAACCTGAAGCCCTTGAATTTCAAATGCTTTTTTGCGCATCAATGCTAAATAATTAATTTCATCATATTCATTTCCGCTAGTAAAACCAGGCCAATGGTAAGCCTTATAAATTCCAAGACCAAGAGGTTCCGAATGCCAGTAAAAACCGCCTTCCTTTCTATGGTATCGTAGGCTCCATGTTAATGCGCCGGAAATATTATTACTAATTATATAATCAAGAATTTTTTCGATTGATGAAGTGCTTAGAAATCCAAATTCACCAATCACATAAACTTTTTTATTGTTTATTGTTTTTAGTGCATTTTCAATATTAACAAAAACATCCGCAGGATTTTCTTCATAGTGATGTGTTGAAATAATATCAACACTTTCCAATTCCAAAGATTCCATTTGAACTGGGGTTCCGCTGTTTGCATTGAATCCATCCATCACCAAATGATTTTTATCCAGACTTTTTATATAACCGGTGATAATTTTTGTCCATGATGGCGGGGATGTAAGTTCATTTCCTGTTTCCCAGCAAAGAATTGATTTATCATCTTTGTATTGAACTCCAGTTACACTGTTTTTTCTTTCGATCGTAAATTTTATTGTTGCTTTTACATCTTCAATTAATGTAGAATCGGTCCAGAATTCCTCTTGAGTTTTGCCTCTGAAATCAGAATACTGAGGTCTTCCTCCCATCCACTGCCAACAGTTAACAAACGGGAAGATTATTCTTACTCCAACTTTATTTGCCAGAGCAAGCATTGTATCAATTGTCTTAAATGATGATTCGTCAAATTTGTTAGGAGCTAAAACATAGGTTGGATAATTACCTTCATGAATATTTCTAAC
>DAIEQP010000115.1 GCA_027347805.1 Ignavibacteria bacterium
TCCTAAATATTCTGATGATTAATTGAATCAACAATTCCCACTATTGAAGCATCAACAGGGGCCATATCAACATCTAAAGGAATTACAGCTTCGCTGGCAGTTACATAAAAAACAATTTCACCTGGTCCGGAACCAACAGTATCGAGAGCAATAATAGGTTCACCAATATTTTCTTGGTCGGCATTTAATGGTTGTACGAAGAGCATTTTATAGCCATTAACAGCTTCATATTTTCTTGTTGCCCAAATTGATCCAATGACCTTTCCTAGATACATTTTCCCCTGGCGTTATTTTTGATTTTCCTTTACAGAAATATCTAGTTTATCAACTATTGCCATTACAACTGCATCAACAGGTTTATTCTTGGTAATATTAGTTTGGCGTGCGGAACTTCCTTGAGCAACAATTACAACTTCTCCAACTCCTGCACCAACACTATCAACTGCAATAACGGTTGATTCTTTTGGTTTGTATTCCAAATCCAGCTGACGGACGATTAGGAATTTAGATCCGACAAGTGCTTCATCCTTTCTTGTCGACCAAACTGTACCAATAACTTTTCCAAGTATCAAATCATCCTCTTAATTCGTTGGTGAGAAATTTTCGATTATTTTTAATTCAAGATCGATTATTTTATTCACATATTATTAAAATATCATCACTGCTAAAGAACAATAAATCTTTCATGTGTGGGTGCAACTTTATTAAAAAATTCAGAAATGTTCAAACACACAAATCTTTAATATTTCATTCATTTAGAAAACTTTTACCAGATAGAGCATTATTTAATTTAAAGAAATGTGCTACGGTTTGAGCAAGATCTGCAAAAGTTTCTCGCGTTCCTAAATTTCTGCCTTTTGCATTTTTTGTAAACCACAAAATCGGAACATATTCTCTTGTGTGATCAGTACTAATATCGGTCGGATCATTTCCATGATCGGCAGTAAGAAGTAAATGATCGGTCTCGTCCATTGAATCAATAATTTCCGGGAGACGATTATCAAACGCCTTCAACGATTTATGGTAACCTTCAGCATCATTACGGTGTCCGTAATAGACATCAAAATCAACCAGATTTGCAAAAAGGAAACTGTTTGAAACTGATTTATTTGTAGAAACAATTTTATCAATTCCTTCATCATTTGACTTAGTCTTCAACTGATGCTTGATTCCATTATAATTAAAAAGATCGTTTACTTTTCCAATTGCATATGTTTCAATTCCAGCTTCGAGTGCATAATTTAAAATAGTAGGCAGAGGCGGATCAACTGAAAAATCTTTTCTGTTAGTAGTGCGCTTAAACTTCCCATCAACTGTAATAAAAGGACGGTCGATTATTCTGCCAACTTCATGTTTTCCAATCAATACTTTTTCCCTGGCTATTTTACATATTTCATATTGCCGCTCGATAGGTATAATATCTTCATGCATTGCAATCTGGAATACAGAATCTGCAGATGTATAAACTATCGGGAATCCGGTTCGAATATGTTCTTCACCAAGTTCCTCAATTATTTGTGTCCCGCTCGCAACCGTATTGCCAAGAATTCCATCTAACTTTGCTTCAGAAATAAATTTATCAATTACTTCTTTTGGGAACCCATTTGGATAAACAGGAAATTCTTTAGTAGTAATTATTCCCCCAAGTTCCCAATGCCCTGTTGTTGAATCTTTGCCTAATGATTTTTCAGCCATTTTTCCAAAAGATGCAAGTGGATTTTCAACCGGAGGAACTCCATCGATATGATTAATATTTCCCAATCCTAAATTCTGAAGATTAGGCAGTTTTAATCCTCCCAGTTTGCGAGCCATGTTTCCTAAAGTATCGCTCCCCTGATCTTTATAATAAGCGGCATCCGGCAACTCGCCAATGCCGAGCCCATCAAGCACAACAATTGTAAAATTATTCACGGATTAGTTCCTTAGTTAGTACTTTTAACTGAGTTACCACCCTTTTCGAGGGCTTTCTTTAAAGCGAGTTCTGCGTTGAACAGAATTTCTTGTGTGTCAATCTTTCCAGTAGTAGATGCAATTCCGATTGATACAGTAAAGGTAGATTGTTTAGACATGACAGCAATTGGTTTACGCGCGATTTTTATTCGTAATTTTTCCGCCCATAAGAAAACTTCTTTCGGGGGTACATTAAAAAAATACACGGCAAAAGTTTTCTCATTAATTCTGCCAAATAAATTCATCGGCGTCATTTCTTCTTTTATTAACTGAGCAATTGAACGCAAAATTTTAGGGAATGGATCCCCTTCGAAAAGAGATTCCTGTTCAAGCAGATCATCAATACGAATCATTGCAACTGCGCCCATCAGTTTTAATTCTTTGCTTTTCATTAAATCAACTGAAAGCCGGTCAACAAATGTATCGTAGTTAAGTGATTTTGTTTCAATATCGTGAGATAAATAAGATTTCAAAACACTTAAAGAAGAATATGTATGAAGAATAAATGCAAAAATTTTTGTTGAGTTACGGATAAAATTAACTTCACTATTTGAGTAAACATTCTTTTTCAAACTTTCAAAACAAAGAACTCCATAATTCTGTTCGTCGTATACAAGCGGGATAGCCAAAAACGAACCATCAAAACTTACATCTTCTGTTTTACTGAAGCGCGGAGGAATTTCTGCCTGGGCAGTATCATCAATTTTAACTGGTGTTGCGCTTAAAATTGCTCTGCCGACAAGCGTCCCTGTAAGATCTACTTCCAGATTAACACCCGCATATTTAAGCGAAGTTTTATTTATAATCTTTGTCGTTTTAAATTTCTGATCGAGCGGATTAAATGTAACTAAAGTAAAAGCATCCCAATCAGCCAATCCATTGACTGCAGTTTCAATAGCGTGATGTAATTCCGATTCCGATTCAAATTTTCTATCGTATGCAAGAATATCAACCAGAGTTTTAAGCCGGTTCTCTGCCTGCGATTCCGAAAATTTTTCCTCGAATAAATTTATAATCACTGAAATAACTCTAACAACTCTTCCCAGAGAATAAACCTGTTCAATACCAAATGCATCATTAACTTTAGAGTCTAAAACCAAAATCCCAGTTAGAGCTTTTCCGTAAAACATGGGGACGCCAACAAAACTTTTTATACCCTGCGGCTGGTTGTAATAGCTAATAATATCAGCTTCTGCGTTTAATGAAATATCAGTGAGAATTTCCGGCTCTTCTTTCTGAACGATCTTTCCGAGTATATCATCTTCAAGCTCAAATTTCTGTTTGGTAATCTGGTTACAGCTTGAAATAAAACGTTCAAGCGTAAGACGTTTCCTTTTTGCGTTATACCAGAAAAATCCTGCTGTGTGAGCCATGTAAGCATCTTTAACAACACTGAGAATTTTTTCAAGAACAAATCCAAATTGTTCATCCTGGCTTACATCGCCTGGAAGTTCTTCATGCACTATACTTTCAAAATTCTTTTTGAAGTCTGCTGGAATAAAAAAATCTTTACCAGGATTTTGCAAAGTGGTATTTATATTATCAGCAGTAATTATATCCAGGTTCTTCGTTTTGGATACAATTTTAAAATCTTCACCCGCATCAGTATCATAACGATTAGCGCGATAAATTGCTGGTTCTTCAAGTTTGTTATCACTAATAGGAGTTGTTTCTTCCTGTTTTACAGCATCACGCAAGAAAATAATAAACCCAGTTGCAATAAGAAGGATGAGAGCTG
>DAIEQP010000127.1 GCA_027347805.1 Ignavibacteria bacterium
ATTGATATCAAAATTAAAGATGCATTAAACCGTGAATGGCAGATGAGTACAATTCAATTCGATTTTAATTTACCTGAATTGTTCAATATGCATGACATTGGCGAAGATGGAAAAGAACACAGACCATATATGGTTCACAGAGCATTACTTGGTTCAATTGAAAGATTTTTTGGAGTATTGATTGAACATTATGGCGGTGCTTTCCCTACATGGCTGGCGCCATTACAGGTTGCCGTTGTTCCTGTTTCTCAAAATTATGTTGAATATGCAAAACAGGTTGGTAATCAATTAAAAGAGAACGATATTGTCGTTCAAGTTGATGAACGTAACGAAAAAATTGGTTATAAGATTCGTGATTGGGAAACTCAAAAAGTTCCTTTTATGTTAATTGTAGGGGAAAAGGAAAAAGAATCAGGATCTGTATCAGTTCGTCAGCATAAAGTTGGTGATAAAGGAAGTGTGAAACTTTCTGAGTTTATAGAAGAAATTAAAAAAGAGATAAATAACAGGATCAACCACAATTAGTCGAGGTTTATAATCGCTCAAATTAAACATCGTGTCAATCAAGAAATCAGGAATCCGGAAGTACGCTTGATTGGCCCAAACGGAGAACAATTAGGAGTCGTTTCATCAAGAGAAGCATTACAAAAAGCAGATGAAGCTGGTTTGGATTTAGTAGAAATAGCACCGCAAGCAACTCCGCCTGTTTGCAAAATTATTGATTATGGAAAATTTGCATACGAAATTCAGAAGAAAGAAAAACTTCAGAAAAAAAATCAACAGGTAAGTGTTCTTAAAGAAATTAGATTACATCCTAACACAGATACACATGATTTCGATTTTAAAGCACGTCATGCTGCAAATTTTCTTGAAGACGGAGATAAAGTAAAAGTTTCTGTAATCTTTAAAGGTAGAGAATTAGCATATACTGTTGTTGGAGAAAATCTTTTGAAAAAGTTTATTGAGAGATTAGACGATATTGCAAAGGTTGAGCAGGAACCAAAGTTTGAGGGGCGTGCAATGCATGCGATCCTTGCACCTCAAAAAAGTAAAAAGAAAAAATAAACAAGGTGATTTAATGCCAAAGATGAAAAGCAATCGCGGAGCTGCGAAGACATTTCGCAAATTAGGTTCCGGTAAGATTAAAAGAAACAAAGCTTTCAAATCACATATTCTTACTTCTAAATCTCGTACGAGAAAAAGAAATCTAAGAAAAGGCGTGATTCTAGCGAAAGCAGATGAAAAACGTGTAGCAAGAATGCTGCAATAATAGGAGAATAAATAATGCCTCGTTCAGTTAATCATGTAGCTTCTAAGGCAAGACGCAAGAAGATACTAAAAATGGCGAAGGGCTACTGGGGTGCCCGGGGCAATGTGTATACCATTGCTAAAAACTCAGTTGAAAAGGGTCTTGTACATGCTTACAGAGATCGCAAACTTAAAAAACGCGAATATAGAAGTTTGTGGATTGTTCGTATTAATGCAGCAGCAAGATTAAACGGAACTACTTATTCAAGATTGATTGACGCACTCAATAAAAAAGGTGTTGCTCTCAACCGTAAATTACTTGCAAGTTTAGCTGTAGAAAATCCTCAAGCATTTACCGAAGTTGTTAAATTTGCTGTAAACTAATTATATCCCGCCCGAAACAATTTAAAAAGTTTCGGGTGGGAATTTTTTTAAATTGTCGGAACTAATACAATGCTAGACAAAATTGATTCGGCCCGGAAAAATTTTGATGAAGCTCTCACAAAAGTTAATGACCTCACTTCACTTGAAGAACTGCGAATAAAATATCTTAGCCGAAAAGGCATTATTACTCAAATTGTAGATTCTCTTAAAGATGTTCCTAAAGAAGAAAAACCAGCCGCCGGTAAAGCAGTTAATGAATTAAAAAATTATACTAACCGCATTTTTGATGATCTCAAAAAAAGTTTTGAAAGCGAAAAAAAGAAAAGTGATAGCTTTATCGATTTGACTTTACCTGGAAGAGAAAGAGTCATAGGAAGCAAGCATATAATAACTCAAACATTAGATGAGATAAAAGACATTTTCAAAGGTCTTGGTTTTTCTGTTTATGAAGGACCTGAACTTGAAAATGATTATAATAATTTTACAGCGTTAAATTTTCCGGCAGATCATCCGGCTAGAGATATGCAGGATACTTTTTTTGTTACTGAAGATTTTCTTCTTCGTACTCATACTTCTCCGGTACAGGTTAGATTGATGACATCAAAGAAACCTCCACTTCGTGCATTAATGCCAGGAAAAGTTTATCGTAATGAAGCAGTGAGCGCAAAAAGTTATTGCTTGTTCCATCAGGTTGAAGGTTTGGTTGTAGACACAGATGTAACATTTGCTGAACTCAAAGGAACACTCGTGGCTTTTGTAAAACAATTTTTCGGTAAGAGTGTTCAGTACCGTTTTCGTCCAAGTTTCTTTCCATTTACAGAACCTAGTGCCGAAATGGATATATGGTGGGAACCCAAAGGCAAAGAGGGAAGATGGATGGAAATTCTTGGATGCGGAATGGTTGATCCTAATGTATTAGAAAATGTTGGAATTGACTCTGAAAAGTATATTGGCTATGCGTTTGGAATGGGAATAGAAAGAACTGCAATGCGTAAATACGGAATAGATGACATCAGAATTTTATTTGATAATGACAAGAGATTTTTAACTCAGTTCTAAATTGAAAATTTATAGGTGATAAAGTGAAGATTTCCCTTAACTGGTTAAAAGATTATATCGACTTAAGTGGCATTTCCAACGATGAAATTGTTGATAAAATAACTTTTGCTGGACTTGAAGTTGAAGAAGTAGTTGATCAGTCAAAGAATTTGAAAAACTTTGTAGTTGGCTTTGTTAAGGAAAGAAAAAAACATCCGAATGCTGATAAACTTTCTTTGTGTATAGTTACTGATGGTGAAAGAGATTATAACGTTGTGTGTGGCGCCCCAAATGTTGCCTCCGGGCAAAAAATTGCTTTTGCAAAAATTGGTGCTGTAATTCCAAATGGCGGATTCAAAATAGAAAAAGCCAAAATTAGAGGCGAAGTTTCCGAAGGTATGATTTGTTCAGAAAAAGAACTTGGCATCAGTGATAATCATGATGGTATTATGATTCTCGATGCATCAATAAATGAAGGGACTGATTTATCAATGGCCCTTGGTTTGGATGATGTCACAATGGAAATTAATATTACTCCAAATCGTGCTGATGCATTAAGTCATATAGGCGTTGCACGTGATTTATCTGCATTATATTATCGTCCGTTGAAATATCCTGAAGTTAAGTTGAATGAAAGCGGAAAAAAATCTGAAGAACTTGCAGCCGTAGAAATTTTAGATACTGAAAATTGTCCTCGTTATGTAGGCAAAGTTGTTTCAAATGTAACAATAAAAGAATCGCCTGACTGGCTGAAAAAAAGAATTAAGAGTATTGGGCTTCGTCCAATAAACAATGTAGTAGACGTTACAAATTTTATCCTTCACGAAGTTGGACAGCCGCTTCATGCATTTGATCTTGATAATGTTGCAGGGAAAAAGATAATTGTCCGCAAAGCTGCTGAAGGAGAAAAATTTACCACACTCGATTCTAAAGAAAGAGTTTTGAAGTCTAGCAATCTTATGATTTGTGATGCAGAAAGATCTGTTGCAGTTGCAGGAGTAATGGGAGGAGAAAATTCCGAAGTAACCTCATCAACAAAAAATGTTTTAATTGAGAGCGCTTATTTTAATCCTTCATCGGTTAGAAAAACAGCCAAACATCTTGCTCTTTCTACAGATGCTTCATATAGATTTGAACGTGGTGTTGATTATAACAATTCTCTTTGGGCTGCTAGAAGGGCAGCGCAATTAATTCAAGAAACTGCTGGTGGGGAAATTGCTCTCGGAGAAATAGATTGTTATCCGAATAAAATTTCTTCTAAAAATACTTTTATTCGTTTTTCGCGTGTCGAAAGAATTCTTGGTTATCCTGTTTCAAAAGAAAATGTTGAAAACATTTTATCACAACTTGGATTTGTAATTTTATCAAAAGATCAAGATAAATTGGAAGTGGAAATACCTTCTTACAGAGGTGATGTAGAAAGAGAAATAGATTTAATTGAAGAAGTTGCAAGAATATATGGCTATAACAGCATTCCTGAAATTTCAAAGATTTCTGTTGCACTAGAAGTTAAAGTTGATCATTCTGAATTTAAGGATACTGTAAAGGGAAATCTGAATTCATTAGGATTCTATGAAATAATTACCAATTCAATGTTAAGCGAGAACATTGCCACAAAATTCGGGAAACCAGTTGCAGTTCTTAACCCGCAGAATAGTGAGATGTCTCATATTCGTCCATCATTAATTCCTGGAGTTCTTACTTCTGTTTCAAATAACCTGAAAGTAAATGAACGGGATTTAATGTTGTTTGAAATTGGGAAAATAATCAATCAAAGAAATTCACAAATAAAATCTTTTGATGATTTTGCTGAGCAAGAATTTTTACTTGCTGCATTAACAGGTAATATAATTAGAACACAATGGTACGATAAAGACCGCACCGCTGATATTTATGATGTTACAGGTATAGTTAAAACCTTTGTAAACAGATCTATTAAAGGTGTTGAATGTACTTTTCGTCCCTCTCTAAATGAAATTAATAATTATGAATTTGCACTTGATATTGTTGTTAATGGAAAAGCAGAAGGTATAGTTGGCAAGTTAAACGAGCAGATTTCTTCATTTTTTGATATCAACCAGCCTGTGTATGTATTTGAGATTAATTTAGATCAATTTAAAGAAATTAAAGCCCCTTCAAAATCTTTTGGTGAATTACTTAAATTTCCTAAGATTTTTAGAGATATGGCCTTTGTTGTGGATCAGGAAATTGCAGCAGGAAGAGTTGCGGAAGTAATTAAAGAATCTGGTTCTAACCTATTGCATAATGTAATCTTATTTGATATTTTCCAAAGTGAAAGTTTAGGTAAGGGTAAGAAAAGTCTTGCATTTCAGTTAGAGTATTTCAGTGAGACAAAAACTCTTACTGAAGATGAAGTTGAAAAAGATTTTCGAACTGTGATTAAATCTGTAGAAGAAAAACTTAATGCACAACTAAGAGGATCGTGATTGTCTGATATTTCAAAATATGATCTTTTTTTAGAAGAACTGGGTTCGCTAGAAAAACAGATTTATTATTTTATTCAAAAAGGAACTGAACTAGCTGAATCCAATCAGGGATTAAATAACAGAATTACATTACTTGAGAGGGAAAACGAAGCATTAAAAAAGAAACTAGCAGAATTAGAAGCAAAAGTAAGTAAGAACCTGATGAATGAACAAAACTTGTTTGATTCATCATTTAATATAGAAGAAAAAGAAGCTTTAAAGAGTAAAATTACAGAAATGATAGCAAAAATTGACTATCATTTGCGTTCATAATTGTTTTGTTTGATGTGAGCTGGACAAAAAATGACTGAAAAAAAGAAGCTAAAAGTAAAAATCTTTGATAGAGAATATTCTCTCCTTGTTGAAAACCAGGAAATAGCTGCTGAACTTGCTGAATATGTAAACTCGATTATGGAAGAAACTAGAGATGAGTTACCGGATCAACCAAAAGATACAATTGCAATTATTGCTGCTCTTAATATTGCATATGATTTGTTTGTAGAAAAAAACCGTTTTCGCGAATTCAGTATTCAGGCAACAGATAAAGTTAAAAAGATTAAGCTTCTCCTCAGCGAATCTAAATTAATGTCCACCTCTCAATAGTTTTACCGCACTGCTGGTTCTTTATACGAAAGAACTAACAAATTATATAACCCAAGGGTTATTGACTCACGGCGTGTATTACAGGCCTCAC
>DAIEQP010000142.1 GCA_027347805.1 Ignavibacteria bacterium
AATTGCAGGCAGTACATGGTGGGCAGGAACAGATGAGTTTGGTTTAGCCCGTGCTGCAAAAAGATTTAATTGTTCATTAAAACATTTTCAATCAAGCAATCCTGATGATGCAAGAAGATTATTAATCCTGCATTTGAAAAAAGGTTACCCCTGCATATTAAGTGTTAAAAATTGGGAACACTGGTGTACGGTTGTTAGTTATCAAAAAGGAAAATTTGTTGTTATCGATAGTGAACTTGATAAAGTTGTTTCGGTTCAGACAACGAATCGATTAACAAAAAGATGGAGATATGTTGAAGAGGAAACCGAGATTGTAAGTTTTGACGGATATGTACTGATTCCCAAATTTAAATTTTATACTCACGCACAGTTTACTCCTGAGAAAGCAAAACTATTGATGTATGATAAAAATGAAGATCTTGCTAATAAATGGGATCAATACACAAACGACTTGATTACTATTTGCAAGCCCAGAACAAAATTAAGTCAGAACATTATTACTTTTTCAGAATTCATGCGGCGCAATGAACAAAATCTTGTTAAGAGAGTATCAAACTGGCATGGTGAACCAACATATTCCGAGTTGAAGAAAATAATCAGCAACATGAAATTTATTGCTGATGTCTATGATTTAATCATTCCTGAAGATGAAGAGAAGCGAGCTGCAATTGATGTCGCTTCGATTTTAATGATGTACTCTTGCGGTAAATATGGAATGAATGCAATTTATTAATACCTAGTTCAATTTGTAAAGTAGAAGGTGTTGTATGAAACGCAGTCCGTTAATATTAGAAATTACAAAAACAGCATTGCTTGTAATTGATTTGCAGGAAAGAATATTACCGGTAATGTTAGATGCTGAAACGGTTATACAAAATACATTGAAGCTTGTTGAGGGTTGTAAAATTCTGAATGTGCCGGCATATTATACCGAGCAATCTCCGAAAGGACTTGGTGCAACTGAAAACAGAATTAAAAATGCATTACAATCTGATGCAATTTCCAAAATGACTTTCAGTTGTATAGGTGCTGGCGATCTGTTTGAACAATTAAAACACTCAAACATTAAGCAGGTAATTGTAAGCGGAGTTGAAACTCATGTTTGTGTACAGCAAACCGTTTTAGATTTACTTGCGAACGATTTTCAGGTCAATTTAGCTGCCGATGCTGTTTCATCTCGAAAAAGAATTGATTACGAAACAGCTCTGCAAAGAATGAGAGCGAATGGTGCCGAAGTTACTACTACTGAATCCATTTTATTTGAGTTGTTAAATATCTGCGGAACGGATCAATTTAAGTCAATATCCAAACTGGTGAAATAATGTTTGATGATCCATTGGCCATTCTAAGATGGGTGATAATATTTGGATGTTTAATTTTCATTATTTCGCGCTATAAATTGTTTGTCGAAATATTTTCCGGAAGAAGCAAAAAGAGAAACGATGATAAAGAAGTTGAAAATAAAGTAGATGAACTATTGCGGAAATGGAAAGATGAAAATATAGCTAATCAATAATTTGTTTTGGTGTTACAGCTAAAATTATTTTCCCACAGTTTTTATCCAGTTCTTTCCAGGAAGCTAAATTCAATTCAATACCAATCACAGCGCAGGTAGGCATTCCATCAACCGGTTTATCACCAATAATATTGGCAAAGTTTGTTATTCCCGGATTATGTCCGAACAGAAAAACTATATCAAATTTGTCGTCGATTTCAGAAACAACTTCAGCCAAATCCTTCATTGATGCGTTATATATCCGTTCATCAGTTTGTATTTTGGAATTTGGATATGTGAGCTGGCTGGCAAAGATCTCTGCTGTTGTTTTAGCACGGTTTGCAGGGCTGCTTATAATCAAGTCTGGAATTATGTTTTTGCTCTTCAATAGAATTCCCATTTGAGGAGCATCTATTAAACCCCGTTCGTTTAGCGATCTTTCAAAATCGGATTGAGATGAATCATCCCAGCTGGATTTTGCATGACGAATTAGAAATAGTGTTTTCATGAAGCGTTAAAATTTATTTCGTAAGGGAATCGAATTGCTGTTTAAGAATTAGCAGGTTCTTATCTTTAATCTGAGTGAAATTAGTTTTTGCATATTCAGTAAAGTAATGATGCCTATTCATAAATTCAATTGTTTCTGTGATGAACTGCAGTTCTGTAAATTTTTTCCCCGAATAATTTTCCGTTTCAATTCTAAACAAATTGTTTCTATCCTCGAATGAATTACTGCCGAGATGATGAAGGTCGGCATCGCACATAATTTGTTGCAGGTGATTATGTGGTTGCTGGGGTACTTTAGTTGCTAGAATTATTCCTATTATCTTTTCAATTTTAGTTGAATCATAATTAAGTTCGGTTAAAAAATTGCTGGCAAACATTGCACTTATTTCTTCATGATCTCTCGTCTTTTCAATATATCCAGTATCATGAAACCAGGCAGAAATATTAATTAATTCTAGATCTTCAGGAGAAATATTTTCTCCAAGTGCGATTTCGTTTGCTGCTTTTACAACTTCTCTGGTGTGGTTTAAACTATGATAAACATTTTGTTTTGGAGATTTTTCAATCAAAAGATTGGAGCAATAAGTCTCTGCCGATTTAACTAAATTTGTTTCCATAGAATCTCTATTTCTATTTCAAATTTAACAAAATATTTCTCTTAATAAATAACTAAAGCAATTCTTTTATAGGGAAGAGAGTTTAATCACAATGAAGGATTTATACTCACAAAAGCAAACTGATTATTTTGAATCCACACGGCCTGAAATCCAGAAATTCCTTCCTCGAAAGATCAAGAGATTATTGGATGTTGGCTGCGGATCGGGAATGGTTAGCTGGACTGCAAAGCAGAATTTGGGAATTGAATATGTGGCTGGGATTGAATTGTTCGAAGATGCCGCCAATCAGGCTAAAACAAGGCTTGATAAAGTTATTACCGGTGATTTGGAATCTGTTGACCTCGAATTTCCAGATAAATATTTTGATTGTGTCCTTTGTGCGGACAGTTTGGAACATATGGTTGATCCATGGAATGCACTAACAAAACTAGGAAGATTACTCGATGATGACGGAAAATTGGTTGTTAGCCTTCCGAATATTCAGAATATTATTCCGCTTTTCAAAATAATGTTTAACCGGCTTGAATATGAAGAGCATGGAATTCTAGACCGCTCGCATCTTAAATTTTTTACTCTTCACACAATGCAGAAAATGTTCAAAGACTGCGGATTTGAAATCGAAAAACAGGAATCAAATATCAGCTTCAATCATCCTTTTGCAAGGAAAATTACCTTTGGTTTGCTTGATACTTTTGCTGTAAGTATTTTTTACTTTATTCTGAAGAAAAAGAGTTAGTGGCAGCAGTCAACTTCTGGTTGAACAGCCTGAGGTTTTGGTTTTTCAAACTTAGGACTTACATATGGAATCCCAAGATTTAATCCCCGAAGAATAAATAAAACGGCAAGCACGGCGGCGAATGCAGGAATTAATTTGTTGATGCGTTTTCGTAAATCGAATGTAATAATTTTACCAACCATATCTGTTGTAAACATAATTGGTAATGTTCCCAAACCAAACAATGCCATGTAGGCGGCACCTTTTATCCAGTCGCCGGTTGATGTTGCACCTGCAATTCCAACATAAACAAATCCGCATGGAAGAATTCCGTTCAGCAATCCAATAGAAAAAAGTGAGCTGTTTGTTTTTCGAGAAATTAATTTTGAGAATACCGATTTAATTAGCGAAACAGTTGTTTTGTAAAAATAAATTTCAGCTATCCTATTCTTTAATTTTCTTGGAATCAGGATATAAAGAAGTATAATTGAACCAATTATGATTGATAAATTTTGCTGTAATCCGAACAAAATTAACCGCTGTCCGAATAAACCAAATAATGCTCCTAAAACAGAATATGTAACTACTCGTCCAAGGTTATATAATAATCTTCCGATCAGAACTTTAAATTGAGTTTCTCCAAATACAGGAAGCGCGAGAGCAATTGGTCCGCACATTCCAACGCAATGCATACTGCCGACTAATCCAACAATAAATCCAGTCCAAATTTCCATTAGTTCACCATTACTGGTAATTCATTATAGTAAGTTACATTATCAGCGCTCCAATCAACCCTGACTTTCCAAAGACCTTTTGAAATATTCTCTGTAGAAATTAATTGAATATGTGAAGTATCTGGAGAGACTGGAATAGTAAAATCATTTTTTTCATTTGAGGGACGATAAAGTGTTATAGTTCCTTTTAATCTTTCTGGAGAGAACATTTTAGGAAAAGATAGTTTTAGTGAGTTAGGAATAACGTTTATTGAAAGTTGTTCAGGTAATTCTTTTGCCCGGTTCATTTTATCAATTTGTTCCTGGTAAGCCAACCCTTTTGCGTAATAATCTCTCGTTTCAAGCGTCACATCCTGTTTCATAAAAATAAAAACCATTATCAGAATTACAATCACAAAACCAATGTAAGTAGCAGCAATACCAAATCCCCAATTAAATTTTAATTTCATTGAACAACCTTTCCTAAAAATGCAGTGTTTATAACATCAAGAATTTTATCGTTCGATTTAACAGCAATCTTCAATGGTGTTTTCAAATATTTAATTTCACTCTTCGGAAGAATAACAAGAAACTTAGCTTCTGTAACACCCTGCGGTTCTACATCTAAATCTTTACCAATTATTCGAATCTCACCTTTAATATTTTCCAATTCAAGACTTGCGGGAAGGTGATTAAAAGTTTTGTTGACAATTTTCAAATCGTAAAGATTACTTAATTTACCTCCCGGCTGTTCCTGGAAAAGTGTTCCGGGTGTTCTAAGAATATTTAATTCTACATCGGACCGAGTCGCGAGCAGAAATACAATCAGAATTGTTAATATGGATAGCACAATTGAATATCCAATCGATCTTGGAGTTAATATTTTTTTAATTCCGGTTTCGATTTGATTTTTCGAGGCATACCGGATTAATCCATGCGGCTTTTTAATTTTATCCATAACATTATCGCAGGCATCAATACAGGCAGTGCAATTAACGCACTCAAGCTGGGTTCCATTTCGAATATCAATTCCTGTAGGGCATACATCAACGCACATTTTGCAATCAATACAATCACCATTAATTCTTTCTTCGGATTTAGAAATTTTTCCGCGCGGTTCGCCTCGTTTATAATCGTAATGTATTACAATTGAATTGGAATCGAGCATTACACCTTGTAGTCTTCCGTAAGGGCAAACAATTGTGCATGCCTGTTCGCGGAAGTATGAGAAGACGAAATAAAATATGCCCGAGAAAATTAAAACAGCAAGAAAAATTCCAAAATGTTTTGATGGAGTATCAAGTATGTATTGATATAATTTGTCGACCCCGATTATGTAAGACAGGAAAGTATTAGCAATTAAAAATGAAATAGTATAGAAAATAATCTGTTTGCTTGTTTTTTTGAAAATTTTCTCTCCATTCCAGGGCGCTGCTTTTAATGCTCTTTGCTTATTTGCGTCTCCCTCAATCCAGTATTCTATTTTTCGAAAAACCATTTCCATGAAAACTGTCTGAGGGCAAATCCAACCGCAGAATAATCTTCCAAACACAACTGTGAAAAGGAAAATTGAAACGATGAACGCAATCATTGAAAGAGCAAACAGGTGCAAATCATGCGGGCCAAATGGAATCCCAAAGATTATAAAGTGTCTTTCGGGAATATTAAAAATTATAAATGGATGTCCATTTACTTTTATAAATGGTACACCAAATAAAAAGAGAAGAAGAACATAGCTTAAGTATGTTCTTGCTCTATAAAATTTACCTGAGAACTTTTTGGGATAAACCCAATTACGTTTTCCTTCTTTTGTAACCGTAGCAATTGAATCACGAAATGCTTCTTCCTGTTGTGATGATATATTTTCCATTCGATTGATGTTTCCCAAAATATTTATTCAATACATTATTCAAATGCATTCTTTGACTAATTAACTTTTTGCTGTCATTGTTGAGTCTGTTTTTGGCTCGGTCCACAAAGTGCCCTGAGGAGCTTTTGGTGCAGCCGGTTTTGTTCCATGTAATGTTAATATATAGCTGGCAACGGATCTCATCTTTGCTGGATCGAGCTGCGATTGCCATGTAATCATACCTTTTGCAGGAACACCGTACTTAATTGTTTTAAAGATATTCTTAATTCCACCGCCGTGAATCCAGTAATCATCTGTAAGATTTGGACCAACACCGCCGCCTCCATCAGCCGCATGACAAGTAACGCAGTTCTTCGCAAAAATTTCTTTTCCCTCTGCCAAAGCTGCTGCATCGGTTGCCAGCGTAACTGTTTCTTCATTTATCATTGCACCGCTTTTAACAAGCAATTCTCTTTCGAATGCTGCCTGCTGAACTTCAGCTTTGTATTCTGCGTCCTGCAACTGCCCGGTTCCTGATATATGGAAAACAAACAAATAAATAAGAGCCCAAATAATTGTTCCCCAGAATAAAAACTGAAACCATGGTGGAATTTTATTATCCAACTCCCGGATGCCGTCATAATCATGATCGAGCATAATATCTTTTTCTTTTTCTATTGGCACCGATCGGTTCAGCATCTGATTTAGTTTTGCGAATGGAGCTTTGAACAGAGCTCCTTCTAAATCATTCTTTTCCGAATAGATTATTGTAAGCCACATTACAAGAGCTATCATAACTATTGTAATGACCAGCATAACTTTCATCACTGCATTTAAGTCATATCCGCCTTCGCTTTGTGCAAATATTTCGGATTGAAATGCGAATGAAAGTATCAGCAGTAAAGCTGAGAACAAAATTTTATTGATTGATTTCATCTTTCATCTCTGAATTTTTATTATTCTCTGAGTTAAGATCCAATGGAAGATTTCCCATGTGGTTCAAATATTTTTTATCTAACTTCATAGCCCAAACAAAAGTTACAATAAAAAAAACAACCGCAATTATCATTGATGCAATTGCAAAATTTGTAACTCCCTGAACTGTACTGAAATGTTCGGATAACATTATTTGCCACCTGTTTTATTTGCTTTTATATCGGTGCCCAAACGCTGCAGATATGCTATCAGTGCAATAATATCTTTATCCGGTTCAGCAGGAGCTCCATTTTTTTGAAGATCAGCAGTTATATCGTTTGCCTGTTTTTGCAAATCCTGTATTGCCTGGTTTTCGTATCCTGCCGGATAAGGAACACCAATTGATCTTAACGCTTTTATTTTTGTAGGAGTCGATGCTTCGTCAATCGTTTGTGTATAAAGCCAGGGATAACGCGGCATAATTGATCCCGGCGACATTGAGCGGGGATCTTCCATGTGAAGATAATGCCAGAGGTTTCCATACTTTCCGCCTTCTCTCATCAAATCCGGACCTGTTCTTTTTGATCCCCATAAAAATGGATGATCATAAACATATTCACCGGCTTTTGAATATTCACCATATCGTTCGGTCTCTGATCTAAAAGGACGAACCATTTGAGAATGACATGATACACAACCTTCACGAATGTAAATATCTCTTCCTTGAACTTCTAAAGGAGTATATGGTTTTACACTTGCAATTGTTGGAATGTTTGATTTAATAACAAGCATTGGAATTATTTGAACCAATCCGCCGATAAGAATAACAATCAAAGAAAGAATTGCAAACTTAATTGGGCGAGATTCCAGCCAGCGGTGAATATGTCCGCGCTGAAGTTTGTCATTATCTTTAACAATCGGTGCAGCTTCTGTTTCTTCATTCTTTATGAACGATCCGCTTTTAACAGTCATTACAAGATTGTAGACAAGCAGGATCATACCGCTGAAATAGAGAAGACCGCCGAATGAACGAATAATATAGAAAGGAATAATCTGTAAAACAGTTTCAAGAAAATTTGGATACTGAAGAACTCCAAGCGGAGTAAATTGTTTCCACATTAATGCCTGAGCGATTCCGCTCCAATACATTGGAACAGCCCAGAAAACAATTCCTAATGTTGAAAGCCAGAAATGCAGATTGGCAATTTTTTTCGAAAACAATTCTGTTCCCCACATTTTAGGAACCATCCAGTAAAGAATTCCGAATGCAAGCATTCCATTCCACCCAAGCGCCCCAACATGAG
>DAIEQP010000144.1 GCA_027347805.1 Ignavibacteria bacterium
CTTCCTCTTTACCATCAATAAAATTCCATTCTTTCCAGAGTTTTCCATTTTCAAAGAATTCCTTGTAAGAACCGTTTCGAATATTATTTATGTAAGTCCCTTCAGTTTTAATTTTTCCGTTTTTGTAAAATTCCTTGCGGATTTCCTGGGCGTGAATAATCGAAAAGGAAATCAAAAGAATTGATATAAATATTTTTATTGGTCTGATCAAGATTTTTCAAAATTTTGGAGACCAAGTTAAACACAAAATTTATAATGTGAAATGCAGAATTGTTGCTAAATTTGTTTCAAGAATTAAAGGAAAGTTATGTTTACTGCAAATGTAAAAGTATATTTCTACGATGCCGATCCGGCTGGAATTATTTTTTATGCCAGTATCTTTAAATATGTTCACGCTGCATACGAAGATTTTTTAAGAAGTCTTTCGACAGAAAGAAATTTCTTCTTTGACAGGGATTATATTCTTCCGATTATGCATGCCGAAGCAGATTATGTCCGTCCCATTCGTGTTGGCGACGAATTAAAAATAGAAGTTTCTGTTAGTTTATTGAAAAATTCATCATTCGAAATTACATACCGTTTTTACAGGGAAAATCAATTTACAGCTTTGGCAAAAACAGTACATGTTTGTGTGCTTAAGGAAAAATTTGAAAAGATAGAATTGCCAAAAGATTTCCAGGAGAAACTTAAAACTCACTTAAGTTAAGTGTTTTAAGCAACTCCTCACGTTTTATTTTTCCCATTTCATTCCGGGGAATCTCATCAACAAAATAAATTTGTTTTGGAATTTTAAACCCCGCAATTTTTTGTCTGAGAAAACTTTTTAGCGAATCTGCATTTTTATCAGATGAAACAACGGCAGCACAAATAATGTCTCCCCAGTGTTCATGTGGAATTCCAAATGCAAATGCATCCTTAACAATAGGATTTGAAAGAAGTGCCGATTCAATTTCAGAGACACTAATATTTTCGCCGCCGGAAATTATTAAGTCTGTTCGCCTTGCTTTGATATACAGAAATCCATTTTCGTCAATCCAGCCGTTGTCACCGGTATAATAAATACCATCTTTCAATTTTTCCTTTGTAGCAGTTTCGTCATTGAAATATTCTTTGAATAACGATCTGGATTTTACAAGAATTTCATCGTTCTCAATCATTATGAGATTATCTTTCAGTGCTTTTCCAGAAGAACTGATTTTGTCCTGTTCAATTTTTGAAGCAGTAACCATTGAGCAAGTTTCTGACGATCCATATACTTTTACAACTGGCCAGCCGGATTTAATTGCCATACTGCATAATTCATCAGATGAACTACCGCCCCCGAGGAAAAGATATCTCAAAGATTTGTCCGGTCGAAGATTAATATTAATAAATCTTTTTAGCATTGTCGAAACAACCGAAACATGTGTCGACCTGCTATTTTTCATTGCATATGCTATCTCTTGCTCGGATAAAGATTTAGGAAAATAAACCGCAGAACCGGAAAGCAATGCTCGTACAAGAATCATGAATCCGCCGATATGATACAGCGGTAATGATGCGAGCCAAATATCTGAACTCGATAATTCAAATTCCGAGTCAATTGAAGAAGCACTGGCGTATAAACTTTCGAATGTATGAACAACAGCTTTTGGTTTTCCACTGCTGCCTGAAGTAAAAAGAATAACTGCGTTATTTGTTTTGGAAAAAACTAATTGCCCGGAGAGCAGTTTAGATTCAAGATAGTTGATTTTATCTATTGATATAATTGTACACACTGAATTGAGAGCGGGAAATTTGGAATGGATTTCATGATCAATTAAAAGAAATTTTATTTCGGCTTTTTTAATTTGTTCTATAATTTCCTCTTTACTGCTTCTTGTGCTGATTAATACTGGGACAGCATTTAAAAACCAAAGGGCATTAATGCAAATCCAGAATTCTTTTGAATGACTGAATATAACTCCTACGTTGGAATTCTCTTTTATACCGGTATTATTCAGGTGCGCTGATAAAGATCTTGCTCCTTTGAATATATCAATAAAATCTGTTTCTGATTCGGATGAAATAAGAGCTTTTTGCGATAAATTTAATTCGGAAATTTCTTCAAGCCAATGCTTTGAATTACTTGCTAAGATCATTGTAGACTAAAATTTGGAGGATAGTTTGCTGTATCGAATTTAATCTTTCCGCCGTGGACAGGATAAGGGTCATCACAAATATTATTAACAAAAAATTCCGATGTATCCAAACCATGAGCAGAAGAGTGTTGAGTTAATGAAGAAAGAAAAACTAGGCCGCTCTTGCCAATTGCACTTTCAAATGCAGAAGAAATAATTATTTTTTTATTCGCTTTATCAGATTCTTTTATTAAATCAACAACAGTAAAGAAACCGCCAATAATCATCGGTTTTAAAACTATAAACTGAATAGCAGAGGAGTTCATTAAATCCCGCACCTGATCAATGGATTCAATCGATTCATCAAGTGCTGCAGGAATTTGTGTTTCCTCGCAAGTACGAAAAGTACTCGGAACAAATTCGCAAGGTTCTTCAATATATTCGATATCAAATTCAAAAAGCCTGTTTAAGTATTCGATAGCTTCATCTGCAGACCACTTTTTGTTTGCATCAAGTCTTAATTTATAATCGAATCCAATTGAATCTCTTATTGTTACAATTAGATAAAAATCATCGAAAGGATCTTCTCTTCCAATTTTTAATTTAATCGTTTTGTAACCATCCATTAGTTTCGTTTTAACTTTTGTAATTACACTCTCAACCTCATCTATTCCGATTACAGCATTTACATCAATATAATTTTTATGATCCGGAAAATTTCTCGTTATAAAACTTGAATCAGCTTTTGCAATCAAATTAAACAATGATTGTTCGAAGCCATATCTAACGCTCGCTAAGTTTATTGTACCTGTTGATAAGGATTTCAATTCGTTGAAATCGGGTAAAACATTTTTCCCGGTAAATTGTGAAATAATGTTTTTAATCTCGTTTTCGGCATCATTCAATGTTTCTTTACTAAAACCAGGCAAAGGAGAACATTCGCCAAATCCTACATTTCCTTTTTCATCATAACACTTTAAAATAAAACCATGCCTTTCGTTAATTACTGATGAAAAATAATTGAATGGGGATTTCAAGGTTAGACTAAATGGAAAATATGATATTTCTTTGATTGTCATAGAAGAATTCCTGCTGCGAATAAAAAAGCATAAATAGCAGAAAGCTTTGCTGTCAACTCAAGAGTTTTATTAAGTTCACGTCCGCGTAAAGTAAATATCATTTTAATTAATTTGATCGATAGTGGAAGTGAAAGCAGCGGAAGAAAAACAAAAAGATCATTTTTGTAAGTAAAGTAAACTATAAACACTATTGAGTAAGAAACAATCATAAAAAACACATACTGGATGCGGGTGAATTTTTCTCCGAATAATACAGCGAGTGTATTTTTTCCGTTTGATCTGTCCTCTTCGCGATCCCTGTAATTATTAACAACAAGAATATTTGTAATTAAAGCACCAACAGGAACCGAAGACCAAAATACAAGTGCCGTTACATTTCCTGCCTGAACATAGTATGTTCCGACAGTTCCAACTAAACCGAAAAATAAAAATGAAGCAATATCACCTAATCCGTTATAAGCCAGTGGAAACGGGCCGGCTGTATATGCAATACCTGCAAGTATAGACAGAATACCTAAAATCAAAATTAACCAGCCGCCTATATATACAAGATATAAACCGAGAAAAAAACTCAAACCGAATACAAAAAGAATTCCAAGTTTCATTTCTTTGGTTGAGATAATTCCGCTAGTTACTGCACGCTGAGGTCCAACTCTGTCAATCTTATCTGTTCCATGTAGAAAATCAAAAAGATCGTTTACGAAATTTGTTCCGATCTGAATTAATAATGAACAGAAAAGAGCAACTAATGCTGGCAATAAATTGAACTTGTTATGAAAAACTGCAATTGAACTTCCCACAATTACAGGCATTACTGCAGCGGGTAATGTTCGTGGACGTGAAGCTAAAATCCACGCATCAAATTTTGTTATTGTATTTGTATGTGATTGAATCACTATGGCACTCGAGGAAATTTTTTAAAGTCAGGTTTTCTTTTTTCGTTATAAGCATTTCTTCCTTCCTGGGCTTCATCGCTCATATAATATAACAAAGTTGCATTGCCGGCAAGTTCCTGTATTCCAGCTTGTCCATCAAGTTCGGCATTGAAAGCTGATTTAAGAAGTCTGATAGAAAGAGGACTCTTTTCCAGAATTTCTTTTGCCCACTGAACTCCTTCAGATTCAAGCTGATCAACTGGAACAATCTTATTTACTAATCCCATTTCATATGCTTCCTGAGCATTATACTGGCGACAAAGATACCAGATTTCACGTGCCTTCTTTTGACCAACAATTCTTGCAAGATAACTTGAACCAAAACCACCATCGAAGCTTCCAACTTTAGGACCGGTCTGCCCAAAGATTGCATTATCTGCTGCAATTGTTAGATCGCAAACTACATGCAGTACATGACCGCCGCCGATCGCATAACCTGCAACAAGAGCAATAACTGGTTTGGGGATACTTCTTATTTGTTTTTGAACATCCAGAATATTTAAGCGGGGGACACCATCTTTCCCGATATAACCTTTATTGCCACGAATCGATTGATCACCTCCGGAACAAAAAGCATATTTTCCATCTTTTGCAGGACCGGTACCGGTTAATAGAATTACTCCGATTTCCGAATCTTCACGAGCATCGTTAAATGCATCGTAAAGTTCTTTGGTTGTTTCAGGGCGAAATGCGTTTCTTTTTTCAGGACGGTTGATGGAAATTTTTGCAATCCCTTCCATCTTTTCGTAAATAATGTCCTGGTATTCATTTGCTTTATACCAATTGAAGCTCATTGTTACCTTTTCATCTTGTTCAAAAATTCCAAGACTAAGTTAGTAAAAAGCTCTGGTTTTTCTAGGTGAGTATTATGGCCAGTTTCGGGGATTATCACGTGCTGGGCTTGATTCATCAACTGAAGCATCCGTTTGTTAAGATTAGTGAATTTCAAATCCAGTTCACCTGTGATTAATAGAATCGGGAAATTCAATTTGTGCAGATCATTCCAGTAACTATTCATAAGTCCGGTAGAAAAAGCAGAAAGGGAATTAGCTAATCCAACAACGTTATTGTTGCTTCTCGTTTCTTTGATTGAATTTATTTCATTCAGAGAATTGAATAATGGCTGATTAAGCCAGTACTCTAAAAAAGCTTCGATGCCGTTATTTTTAATCTGTTCCGCCAATAGCAAATCATGTTCAACTCTTTCTTTTTTTGCCTCGAATTCCTCTATGCCTGCTGTTCCGCTTTCTAGTATAGCAGCAATTATTTTATCGGGGTGTTTTAGAGAATAAGAGAGTGAAGCCCGGGCGCCCATTGAGTATCCAGCAATTACAATCTTCTTCATTCCAAAATGCTCTATGATGGAATTTATATGTCGTACAATTGATGTACAGGTATATTCATCACCGTTGACAGGCGAATCAGTTT
>DAIEQP010000153.1 GCA_027347805.1 Ignavibacteria bacterium
TAACAACCAGGATGTAACATCATCTGCACTATTTGCCGGCGATGTTATAATTCTTAGCGGAGAAAATCTGCCTAAAAGTATTTTCTCCGGTGGAAGATCTTTAACAATTGACGTTTATGATAAGGAAGGACAATTATATCATTCAATCAGCAGAACGTATCAGGTTGTTACTTTTGAAATTGCCCAGGCAATGGAATCCAAATGGAAATATGATGGTTATCTTAGAGCCGAATCAAGAAACGAAAATTACAATTCAGCCGGTACATGGTATAATAATTTTACCGGTGAATTTAATACATCAGTTTCTGATTGGAAGTTGAATGCATATGCATATTTTACTTCTGAAGAAAAAAGTGATTTGCAGCCGTTCAACAGGTATTCAATCTCTATACAGAATGGTAACTGGCTGAATTTAAAAGCTGGTGATTCTTATCCAAGATTTCCAACATTAATTATGGATGGAAAAAGAGTTCGTGGATTCAGCGGTAATATTAATCTGGGATTTTTCAATATCCAAACTGCTTTCGGTGATATAAACCGAGGTGTGGAAGGCCAGCTTCTTAAAGTTTATTCAACCGGTTCTTTGGGCGCTAATATTATCCCGATTAATAAATCAAAATATGGAGGAGCCTTTGGTGAAGTTAACATGGGAACCTATGGCAGAAAACTTCTAGCGGTTCGTCCTTCATTTGGCAGCGGTGAAAACTTTCAATGGGGATTTTCATATTTACACTCCAAAGATGATATGGGCTCAATTGAATTTGGTGCCAGACCTAAAGAGAATGTTGTTGTTGGAACCGATATGACAATAGCATTTGATGATCAGAATTTCATGTTCACTTCGCAGGCAGCTGTGAGTTTACAGAATAAAGATATTTCAACAGGCACCTTGACTGATGCGCAAATAGATTCACTATTGAGCAGTAATTCCGATTTTGATGTCGATGCTTCAACTATAAAAGATGTAAAAAAGTATATTGATAAATTTATTACTGTAAACCAGTATTTAGGTCCATGGAATCCGCAGGAGTTTGCATCATTAGGTGCTGAAGCCGCATTAAGTCTGAATTACCTTAACAATAATGTTCGCGCATCATATATATACCGTGGAAACGATTTCCAATCATTTGGTCAATCATATTTAAGAACAGATGTTAAAGGTGTAAATGTTGTTGACAGAATAAGGATGCTTGATAACAAACTTTTTGTTTCAATCGGTTATGAAGAGTTAAAAGACAATTTGCAGAAAACAAAAATTGCCACAACTTCTTTCAAAACTATCAGTGCTTCTGTTTCAATTTTCCCAAGAGCAGATTTTCCAAATATTACAATTGGTTATAACCAGTTTATTAATAACAACGGAATTAATATTAACAATGCTCAAAGCGGAAAGTATTCAATAGATGATATAACCAATAGAATTTTGGTTCAGCTTTCTTACGATTTTGTTGCTGGGATTAGGCACAGCACATCTGTTTCATTTACAACATCAACACGTGAAGATAACGGTTATGGTAATGCCGATGCAAAATTTAATAACCTGAATGTTAATGTAAACAGTTTGTGGAACCGTCAACTCACATCAATATTTGGTATTGTTTATAGTTCAAGTGAAATTGCTACTCTTCCATTTAAATATTTTTCATTGAATGCGGGTGGCAGATATAGAATGTTTGATGATAAGATGACAATCTCTGCATCATTCAGCCCTAGTTTCGGCGATTTTAAGAGACAGGCTATTGATATAATTGCGGATTATAATGTTCTTGCCAACTTGAATCTTGCATTCCAGATGCGCATTTACAGAATACCTGATGAATCAACTAATTCAATCATTGGATTAACAACCCGGTATACTTTATAATATGCCGGGTTTAGTTAGCAGGCAGAAAGATTTTTTACCTGCATTATTGGTTTATCTTTTCACGCTAATTATTACTCTTGTTTTTACTCAAGGGTGGTTCTTTACTATTGCCCCGATACAACAGCTTGAATTAAAGATGATTGACGACCGCTTTCAGAAGCGGGGCAAAATAGATCTGGGGGATTCTGCTAAAGTAATTATTTTAGAAATAACACAAGACTCTTACGATCAAATTCCACCACCGTATAATCAATGGCCCTGGCCAAGATCAATATTTGCTCATGTAATAAAAAATCTTACAAATGCAGGAGTTAAAGCAATTGGGATAGATATTGTAATGAGCAGCCAGGATAAATTTGATGTTGCCAACGATAAAATTTTAAAAGATGAAATTCGGAAATCAGGTAAAGTTGTTGTTGCTGGAAAAGTTGATGAAACTGTTGAACAACAAATTGTCAGCGGTGAAACATATCAACAAAAAATTTATGAAAATTTCAGCAGTCTTTTTTTTGATGCAGACAGTTCAATTGGAATCGTGAAAACTCCGGCAGACAATGATGGAGTGTTTCGACGATATCTTCCTTATGCTTTTGTAAGTTCTGTGAATAAATCTGTACCTAGTTTTGGCTATGCAATTCTTAATAAATTCTACAATTTGAAGAATGATTATACGGCAAAAAGGTTTGAAGGAAAATTTGTTCTAGACAAAAAATTAATTCCTCGATTTGACAACCATAGTGTTTTGATAAACTTTTATGGACCAAACGGGACATTCCCAAGGAAGAAATTAATTGATGTTTTGGATGACAAGGAATTCAAGACTATTGATGAAATTGAATTAAATACGGAAATAAATACCTGGGACATTGAAGATGGCGGTTTACTTTCCAGCGGAATTTTCAAAGATAAAATTGTTTTAATAGGTTCAACAATGCCGGAAGATAAAGATATATTCCCAGTATCATTTTCCGAAGGTAATCAGGTTGGCGACAACGAAATTTATGGTGTTGAATTACACGCAAATGCTATTCAAAATGTTTTAACTAACGATTTTCTGGAAAAGCAGTCCAGAACACAAGAAATTATTTTAATTATTGTTTTAAGTGCAATCGCATTCTGGGGAACTACATACGTAAGAAAAATCAAATCCAGAAGCGGATTTCTTTTTGAAGCTCTCAACGCTGTTATTGTCCTTGGCTTGATAGCCTCGGTTTATTTTATAGGAATTTATTTTTTCATTCATTCAAAAATTGTTACTGCTGTTGTTAGTCCGATGTTGGGAATTATACTTGCGTACTTTGGCGGTACTGCATTTCACTTCATTAAGGAAAGGCAGAAAAATGTGCTTATAAAAGGAATGTTTTCTCAGTTTGTAAGTACTCATATCGTTAACAGTTTACTAAATAATCCGGATCAATTAAAACTCGGCGGTGAAAAGAAAAATATCACAATCCTTTTCAGCGATATGGCCGGGTTTACATCTTTTAGTGAGAATAAAACGCCGGAAGAATTGGTTGCATTTATTAACGGATTACTCCACGAGCTGACAGAATTAATTATTAACCATGACGGTACACTTGATAAATATCTTGGCGATGCAGTAATGGCATTCTGGGGAGCGCCGCTTATTCAGGAAGATCATGCTTACACCGCCTGTTTAACTTCCATCTTAATGCAGAAAAAAGTCAAAGAGATTTCTAAAGAATGGACTGCAAAAGGAGAGAAGCCGTTAAATATAAGAATCGGGTTAAATTCCGGCGATGGAATTGTTGGAATGGTTGGCGGTGAAAAACATAAGAATTATACTGTGATGGGAGATAGTGTTAATCTCGCATCAAGACTTGAAGGAGCCAATAAAGAATACCAAAGTGAAATAATGATTAGTGAATCAACTTATGAAATGGCAAAAGATAAAATTTTGGTTCGTGAGCTTGATTCAATTCGTGTAAAAGGCAAATCTAAACCAACTAAAGTTTTTGAATTGATCGGAATAATTGGTGACAGTGAAGCGGAATCGAAGCTTGCACTGTTTGATGATTATAATAATGCTCTTATATGTTATAAAAAAAAGGAATTTGAAAAAGCAGCTGAAATGTTTAGAACATCATTCGAAAAAACAGCCGACTTCACTTCCAAAGTTTATCTTGAAAGATGCGAAACTTATATAGCAAATCCGCCCGACGAAAGTTGGGATGGTGTGTTTGTTATGAAAACAAAGTAGCGGAGAATCTTATTTCATTGTCCTTTGAAGATTTACAAACGCAGCAATTAAAAATATTATATTGGCAAGCCAGGCAGTCAAAATTGGGTTCATCGCGCCATTCTCTCCGAATGCCTGAAAGATTTTCATGAATACTAAATAAACAAAAGTTAAAACCATATTAATCCCGAATTGAACAGCCAAACCGCTTTTTCTTTTATTTGCAGATATTGGCAATCCAAACAACACTACAATTATGCTCGCAAATGAAAATGCAATTCTCGATTGATAAGCAATCTGAATTCTTGTAGCATCATTTCCTGTTCTTAATTGTTCTTCTGAAAAACTGCTTAACTCGCTAAGTGTCATTTCTTCCGGTTTTCGCTGTTTTTTGATTACATCTTCCGGTTTAAAATGTAAAGCAGGGTAATCTCTAACTACAAATTCTTCCATAGATTCTGACTGATCGGAAAAATTTCTTGTAGTGCCGTTAAATAATTGCCATGTATGTTTTGTAGTGTCGTAAACCATCCTGAAAGCGTCGGATCTTGAAACAAGTTTTGTTTTGTCTTTTGGATTGAATTCCTGAATGCTAACCTGATTTGCTTGTCCTGCAGCAACATCAAAATAACTAATTGTAACAATGCGATTTGGATCATCCTGGAAAAAAATATTATTTCCAAAACGTACTAATCCTTTTTTCATAAAATTTTGTTCAATATACACTCTATGTTTATTTGCCATAGGTACCAGATAACCGCTGAAGTAAACAGTACAAGCACTTATGATAATTGCTGTAATAAGGAATGGTGCCATGTAACGGTACAAGCTTACGCCGCTTGCTTTAATTGCAGTCAGTTCATTAAGATTTGCCATTTTACCGGATGTGAACAAACAGGCAAGCAAAACAGATATTGGAAGAATTAATCTAATGATTTCCGGCATAAACACAAGATAATACTGAAATATCAGCGCACCTGAAACACTTTCATCAATAAAATCATCAAGATTTTCCATCATATCGATTACAATGAAAAGCAGAATGAAAGCTAATAATGCAAACAGCAGTGTCTGCAGAAATTGTTTTACAAGGTATCTATCAAGAATTTTCATCGTTCTCTTCTTGTGACTTCCATGATTTCGGAATTAACTTTGCCGCAAATTCAAAATTTAGCGTAACTTTTTCTTTTGTAGTTTTTATTAAAAGTAAAACTCCAAGTAATCCGAGTATGAAATTTGCGCTCCAGATACCAATAAACGGTGAGATTAAATTCCGGTCGGCTAATTTTTCTCCACCAATTAAAAATGCCCAGTAGATTACAAAGAAAAATAAACTGATTCCTGAAGCCATTCCTATTCCACCTTTACGTGTCATTGTTCCTAGCGGGGCTCCAATCAAAACAAAAACAATACAGGCAACAGGCAATGCATATTTTTTATGAATTTCAACTGAAAAACGGTCAATTTCACGATGGTTATAATCCATTCTCATTAATATTTCATTGACCATTGATTGCTGGGTTTTAATTCTCTGTTTAACTTTTACATGCACCTGATTATTATCACTTGGCTGCTGTTCTGAATAATTTGAATGTTGATTAGTGGGGATAATTCTTGCATTCAATTCTGCTAGGTAAGAATCAGTAATTCGATTAAGACTATCAACCATTTTCATCATTGCAGGAGCACCAAGTTCTCTATCGCCGCGCGGTCCTCCCGGATTTGATTGTTCAAAAGTAAACTGCTCGGCATTCATCGCAATTTTGTGTCGAGTGAATCTCAATCTTCTATAAGATTTTTGTTCGTTGTTATCAGATTCATGAATCTCACCATTAGTTAGATCCATTATTAATTTTTTTTGTGCTGAAGCAAAATAGATTTTTCCTTTTGAAGCTGTAACAATATTTACTTTTGGTGAATTTGAATAATCATAAATTGTTATGTCGCCAAGTTCATTTGTTGTTTGGTTTATATCCCGAACTAAAATTGAATAATAAGTGACATCCTGAGAAAATACTCCCGGGACTAATGACAGCGTTGGCTTCTTTCTGGAAATATCTTCCATTAATAATCTTGCTGCATGGTTTGCGTCAGGATAGACTTTATTATTAAAGTAGATGAGGAATATTGCAATAAAGATACTAGCGACAAAAGGAGGTAAAATCATTCTATACAAACTGATTCCGCTTGCTTTCATAATTGCAATTTCATTATTCTGCGACATATTTCCGAAAGCCATCAAGGTTGCAATA
>DAIEQP010000163.1 GCA_027347805.1 Ignavibacteria bacterium
TAACTCTTGCCGCCTGCTGCATATTATGTGTCACAATAATAATTGTATAATTATTCTTCAGCTCGAAAATTAAGTCTTCAATTTTAGTTGTAGAAATCGGGTCCAGCGCGCTTGCCGTTTCATCCATTAAAAGTATTTCAGGATCAACTGCTAAAGCACGGGCAATACATAAACGCTGCTGTTGTCCGCCGCTCAAAGATAATCCGCTTTTGTTTAGATCATCTTTCACTTCATTCCACAATGCAGATCTGACCAGACTATTTTCAACAATTTCATCCAGTACTTTTTTATCCTTAATACCATTTATTCTCGGGCCGAATGCAACATTTTCGTAAATTGATTTAGGGAACGGATTGGATTTTTGAAAAATCATTCCAACTCTTTTTCTTAACTCAACTACATCAACGGTACCATCGTAAATATTTCTATTATCAATTGTAACCGAGCCTTCTATTTTAACACCATCAATCAAATCGTTCATCCTGTTAAGAGAACGGAGAAATGTTGATTTTCCGCATCCCGAAGGGCCAATAAGTGCAGTAACTTTATTTTCAGGAATATTAATTGTGATTCCATCCAATGCTTTTTTCTTTCCATAAAACAGGTTCAGATTTTCTACAGATATTTTCGAAGTACCACTCATTAAAAACCTATATTTTTAATTTTTTTCTGAATTGATAGCGGACAATGATTGCTAAAAAAGTTAAACTAAACGTACACATCAGCAAAACAAAAGCAGTAGCGTACTGAATTGCTTTTGTTTCTTCAACGTTTGTTGATTGAGTCGACATTACATAAATATGATAACCAAGATTCATGAATTGATCTGTAAGCCCGCTTGGAAGATGGGGCAAAAAATATGCGACTCCGGTAAAAAGTATTGGGGCAACTTCACCTGCACCGCGACCTATCGCAAGAATTCCACCAGTTAAGATGCCCGAAATAGAATTTGGTATTACAACTTTTCTAAGCGTTTGCCATTTGGTTGCACCCAAAGCCAGGCTTGCGGCTCTAAGTTCATCGGGAACAGTTTTTAGTGATTCTTCAACTGTAACAATGACGACAGGAATAGTTAAGAACGCCATTGTTAAACTTGCCCATAGGATATTAGGCTGCGCCCAATGGAGTTGATTTCCATAAAACATTTTATCTACACCACCTCCAACAAATTGAATAAAAAATCCCAAGCCAAATAAACCGAAAACAATTGCAGGAACACCGGATAACGTATTTACAGCAAATCTAATCATCTTTGTAAATATTGAATTTTTGTTTGCATATTCGTTCAAATATATTGCTGTAATTGTGCCCACCGGAACACATGCAATTGACATTATAAGAACAAGCAATACAGTTCCAAGTATTGCCGGGAAAATACCTCCAGCAGTCATTCCTTCTTTTGGATCGGCAGTTAAAAACTCCCAAGACAAAACAGATTTTCCACCTGAATAAATTTCAAACAACATATAAACCAAAACAACCATTATTATTAAAGTAGAAATGAATGATGCAATTACAATTGACCTACCTAAAATTTTGTTATTCATCATTCGCCTCTAAATCTCTTCATCAATTTTGCTCGAACATAAAATTCCGCAACAGCATTTATACAAAACGTGATAATAAATAGAAGCGCACCTATTAAAAACAATACCGTGTAATGTGTATCTCCAAAAACTACTTCCGCCATTTCAGCGCCAATTGTTGCTGATAATGTTCTTACCGGTTCAAAAATATTTAATGAAGAAAGTGGTGCATTGCCTGTTGCCATAAGCACAATCATGGTTTCTCCAAATGCCCGGCCAAATCCTAATAATAATGCAGCAAACACACCCGGAGTAGCGGCAGGTAAAACAACAAAAAATGCAGTCTGCCATTTGTTAGCGCCAAGTGCAAGGCTTGCCTCAGTAAAAGATTTTGGTATCGCAGTAAGAGCATCTTCTGTTACAGTAAATACAATTGGAATTACAGCCAGTGCCATTGCAAGTCCACCAATGAATGCGTTTAATCTGTATGTGTAACCAAAAATATTCTGAAATAATGTTGCAAGGGTGATGAGTGCAAAAAAGCCTACTACAACAGAAGGAAAACTTGCTAATAATTCAATTGAGGGTTTAATAATTTCTCTTAAATATTTAGGAGCAAATAATGCAGAAAATATTGCCGCCAATATTGCAATTGGAGCGCCAATTAAAATTGCAATCATCGTTGCTTTAAAACTTCCTATAAATAAAGGAAGCAAACCATATTTTGGTTTTTCACCAATCGGTTGCCAGTCTTTTCCCGATAAATTCTTAAGGGAAGCTACATCCGTTTCTTCATTAGAAGTAAATGATTTATAATTTTCTTTCTGCGGTGCACTATTTTGGGATGGCTCTTCACCATAAGTTTCCTGCTGAAGATTATCTACACTTACTGCAGCTTTTTCTTTTGGGAAAAATATTGGCGAGGCTTCCCTAAACACGAAGAGAAAAATTAAAATCACACCCGCAAAAGTAACGAATGAAACACTTTTAATTATGTATTCAGCAAGATACTCGCTCAATCTAAATTTCTTATCAAGCGAGTTCTTACTGTTTCTTTTCTTAATCAACATTTGAAATTATTTTACAGGGAAATAACCAACTTTGGCAACAATATCCTGACCTTCTCTGCTTAAGATCCAGTCGATATAATCTTTTATTTCACCAGTTGGTCTGGTTTTTAAATACATGTATAAATAACGTGTAATTGGATAACTGTTATTTTTAATAGTTTCTTCAGAAGGAACATAAGCAGGTGAAGAAGCATCTTTTTTAACAGCGGCGAATCTAACTCCTTTTGCATATGCAGACCCGCCGTAACCAATAGCATTGGCATCTTTAGCAACTGCATTTACTACAGCAGCAGTGCCAGGTAAGCTTTGCATTGTTGATGTATAATCTTCTCCTTCAAGAACATTATCTTTG
>DAIEQP010000114.1 GCA_027347805.1 Ignavibacteria bacterium
TAATTCTTCCATTCGTATTCAGAATTAAGCGTTGAACTACATTTCTAATTTCCCTTACATTACCCGGCCATTTATAGTGAAGTAAAATTTCTTTTGCATCTTCATCAATTTCAGGAATATCAATTCCATAATCCAAACTAAAGTAATTGAGAAAATGATCGAACAGAAGAAGAATATCATTTTCTCTTTGACTTACAGAGGGCAAATCCAGTGAGATAACATTTAACCTGTAGTAAAGATCTTCTCTAAACCTCCTGTTATTTACTTCATCAGCAAGATTCTTATTTGTGGCGCATATAATCCTAACATTAACTGATATTTTTTCAGTTCTGCCAATCTTTTCAATTTCACCTTCCTGAATTACACGAAGTAATTTTACCTGTGCGGTTAAAGGCAATTCAGAAATTTCATCAAGAAATATTGTTCCGTTATTTGCAATTTCAAATAATCCCGGTTTATTACCTGTTGCGCCTGTAAAAGCTCCCTTTTCATGTCCAAACAACTGACTTTCAATCAGGTTATTCGGAATACTGCCGCAGTTAATAGGAATAAAATTTTCCAGGCGTCTTTTACTTTTCAGATAAATATTCCAGGCAACCAATTCTTTTCCTGTTCCAGAAGGTCCGCTGATTAAAATATTAGCATCACTTTTTGAATACCGTTCGATTTTTTCCCTGAGGCTACAAATTGATTCAGAATTGCCAATGATTTTTTTTGATTCTAGAATTGTTTCAACATTTTGCTTTAGCTTCTTATCTGTACGATTTTGCTGTTTCTCCAATCGCTTTCTTTCATATGCGTTGAATATACTAAGTATAAAATCTGTCGGCTGATAAATATAATCTTCAATATTTCCAGGATATTTTGTGCAGTACCAAATTGCCCCAGATTGCAATAAACTATTTGCGAAATTATAATTGGTAATGTTAATCGTCATTTTTGTGATAACAATAATCTGAATGTACTGATCCGCATTTTTTATTTTTGCAATCAGATCCTCGCCGCGCAAACCGCCTGATATTTGGTAATCTAAAATCACAACGTCATATTTATCGGGGCTGGCATAGATTAGTTCAAGAGCAGCTCTTCCATTAGAAACAACATCAAGAATTTTCAACCGTGTTTCATAAAAACTAATTGTGTTTTTAACACGGGTAACATCAAATTCTTCGTCTTCTATCAGTAGTATGCTTATTTGTTCTTTTGCAGACATAATTAATTTTTAATTGTAAGAGTAAACGTGCATCCGCCACCAGGCATATTTTCAACATCTAATCCCCAGCCGCATTTTTCAACCGCCATCTGGTATGCAATGTAGCAGCCGTATCCCGAGTTAGTTCCATCCATTCTTTTAGTTGATTCATTTTCAAGGAAAATTCTTTTAATACCATTATCAAGCACTTCCAGCAATTCCTGTTTTACACCAACGCCATCATCAGCAATTTTAATTTGGGAGATATTTTGTGATCTGTCGTAATATGTACTGATATGAATTGAAACAGATTTTTTACTGCCATGGTCTATGCTGTTTTGAATAATCGGTTCAAGAATCTCCCAAACCACAAATTCGTTCACACATACAGGCGGCAGAGAGTCATCGAGTTCAAGTTTGAAACTGAACATTTCATTCTTTGATGATATTCTTAAGAAGATATAATTAACAACGAAACGAATTACTTCGTTAATATTTGTATGAAACATCGGATTAATTATTGTATTTATTTCTTGGTCATACCATTTCATGTCATAAATAATTCGTGATATAAAATTTGAATATGTTATTACACGTTTCTTTATTTCATTTACATCTTCCTGACCTATTTTTCTAACATCTTCTTTTATAAAACCAATTATTTTTTCAGCTTTGTGGTGGGTATGATAAATCCGTTTTGTAAACAGAGATTCCTTTTCAAGCCTGATTTGTTTTTTTATATTTTCTTCATGTTCATCGAATAATTTTTTCTGTGCTTCATTTCTTTCTTTAACTGCCTGGGAGGACACATAGAATATTGCAAGCAACCCAATAAATATTAGCACAGAATATATTATTGCTGCTCTATCAAAATTGCTGCTAACTTCTTCAGTAAGGAAGGAAAAGTCGGGTGTAATTTTCATATACATTACACCAAGATATTCTCCGTTGGGAACAAACGGGACAAGAATATTAAATGTTTTTTGATTCTTCAGAGTACTAAAAATTGTTTCTGAACCCTTCATTTTTTCTTTTATTGAAATGAAAAGTTTAACACCCTCCGTATGTTTTTCAGCTTCACTATTATATGGTTCGAGCCTGTTAGCAAGGTAAGCATATAACTTTTGTCCGCTGTCAATTACATACAGTTTATGGTTCTTCATCAGAATAAGGCAAATGTCTTCAACATTTTTCTGTATAAGCTGCTGCTTAAAAATCACATTGAATGAATAAATAATTTTCCCTTCCTCATAATCTTCTACTGTTTTTGCAATAAAAAGATTTTCAAAAAGGAGTTCCATGCTTGTAGAAGTTACTATTGCAAGACGTTCAGCGGAATATTTCTGATACCAGGTTTGGGTTTGAACAAGAAAATTATTCAGTGATATTTTTTGAACAAAGGCGAATGTAATTTGAAAAATAATCAACACAACAAGAAAAACAGTTACGTGTTTTATTTCAAAACGGTACTGAGAAAACTTATTTTTAAATTTTTGCCTAAGCATTTAATTTAATTTGTTAATGGCCAGTAATCAGTAATTATTTTTCTCTCAATTCGGATAGCCTCGGTGATTTTTTCCAAGGCTTCATCAACAGAAATACGCCTGTTCAGCGCCTGTTCAAAATACATAGACATAATTTTAGAAAACTTTGTGTAATCTTCATGCGCCGGTCTGTGCATTCCCATTGTTATCATTTTTTTTATTTGAGGAATTTCAGAATACTCTTTAAGATATTTTTCTCCCTCATAAAATTTTCTTGTAACGGGATAATAGCCGCCTTCTTTATAAAATATTTCCTGAGATGAATCGCTCAGAAGATATTTCACAAAATCAAGCACTTCTTTTTTCTTATCAGTAAATTTTGAAACCATCAAATTCCAACCACCGAATATAGAACTTGGCTTTCCTCCCTTAAAATATGGAAGAGGGGCTGTTCTTAAATGGCTTTCTTTTTCATAATTAAAACGGCTTTCCTTAAAGTCCTGGCCATATGTTGGCCATCCCTGAATAAACAAGCCATCATTCTTAATGAAATATTCATAGCTCGGTACCTCAGTAAAATTTGTAACTACTGCAGGAGACACTTTGTACTTCGATATTAAATCAACCAATAATTGCAAAGCCTTTTTCGCTTCGGGTGTTTGCATATTAAAATCATATTCCTGAAAATAATTTGGCTTTAAACTGTAAAGGAGCTGCATATATACACAAATCAAGCCCTCGTAATCCGCACCATGAAAAAGGTAATATGGTTTATCGATTCCAAATTTTTGCCCAATTTGTATGAACTCTTCCCAGGTTATACCATTATTTACTTTTTTGATTAACTCATCTCCCCCTTTTAATCTGGATAAAATATCTTCACGATAATACATTAAACTGGGACCCATGTTTAACGGAACGGCTACTAGTTCGCCGTCGTAATAACATGTTTCAAGTGAAGATGGTAGGAGGCGCTTTTTTTCTTCAGCAGGAAAATATAAATCAAGTTTCTCTGCCCACTTTGCAAAACGCTGAACCCAAATCAAGTCAACGGCAAAAAGATCAATACCATCACCGGTACCTCTTAAAGAGCGGGCAAGAACTTCTTTTCTTTCATTAGTACTAAAATCGAAATTAGGAAAATCGATTGGGACAACTTTTATTTTCCCCTGATTAATCTTATTATAATTATCGATCAAAATTTTATGCGCTGTTGTAATTCTGTCTGCATAAAATATTTGTATCTCCTCACTTGGTTTATTGATGGATTGAAAAGTGAACAACCCGACATATACAATTACCAAGAAGGCAAGAACTATCCAAATTATCCTGTTCTTAAAATTTATCATCCCAACTATTCTGATTAATGAATTCGGCTATATTTCAAAGGCAAGATTCATACCAGCGAAAATTTTAACAGCTATAAATCATATGTTTATTTCTGTAAAGGAACTTCGTTTTTTAATTGTTTTTCAAATAATGAATCTTTCTTCTTAAGATGGAATTCTTCCGTTTTATTTAATTGATTAATCCGATTATCATTTTAATATTTCTTTATCAAAAAGAAAATCTGATTATGCTTAAGTCAGCCCGAATTATTTGAATCTTATTTCGCTTAATTTCCAAAATTTGACTGGACTATCGTCATTAGTATTCCTTAAGTAATTCCAGCATTTTTCTATCCAGTTTGAATCCTTTATAATCCTCATATTGAACATCGGGTCTTTCGCTATTCAACACACCAAAACTTCCTTTCAAATTCCACATTGCATGTCCCCATCCGGCTTCTTTCCAAAGAGAAAGAATATCATGCATCCATCTGATGCAGACATCATGTGGCGTTTTGTTAAAACATCCCCATTCACCAACATGAACAGGAACACCAAGATCAGTAAGTGGTTTCCAACTATTAATTAATTTTTCCCGCAGCGCGTCTTTATCCCAAACTTTTCCGTCATCAGCTTTTAACGGCCATGTTGGCGGATTAAAAGTTTCTTTTTCATCATTAGGAACCCAGGTTGCAGTATAATGACTAACAGCCATCGGATCGTATCCGCGAGTACTCTGAACAATTCCAAGTTGTGCAACTCCCATAACCGGATTTCTTCCAATATCTTTACCATCAGCAAATATTAAACGATCCGGGTCTTCTTCTCTAATTGCGGAAACAAGTGCGTTAATAATTTCAACATATCTTGATTCATCTTTCATTTTAGGAGGTTCATTTATTAAATCAAAACTTAATCTTGAACTTGGAATACCAGCGTAGCGTCTTGCAAAAATTTTCCAATGATAAACTGTTGCATTCAAAGCTTTCTGCATATTTTCCGGCGTATCGTTAAAGAGATCCATTGGTTCCAAATTTCTTCCGTTTATACAATAACCAGGCACACGATGAAAACCCAAATTGATATGAACATTGTATTGTTTACCGAAATCAACAACCTCATCAATATCTCTAAGAACGTTTTCGTCAATATTATACCAATCATCTTTGCTGGCCCAGTTCCAGTAAGACATTGGTATACGGGCAAAATTCAAACCCCAGTCCGCAAGAATTTCAAATTCTTGTTCATCAAATTTTCTTCTAGGGCCAATACCGCCGGTTTTATTTGTAATATTAAAACCTTTGAATCGAGGAATTTTGATTAATTCTTTTTCTCTAATTTTTGTTTGCGGGAAATTGAATCCTGATAAAGAAGCGCCTAATGCTAATGTACTAGTGGATTTGATAAATGTTCTTCTATCCATAAAAGATTTCTCCAATTCTAATTATTATGTATTTGGAAAACTCTAAATGAGTGTGGTTTAATACTGAAAGTATATTTCATTACTTCGGTATCTGGAATCCCCCAAATTTTTTGAGCTTTATCTTTTACTCCAATTATTTCCTCATGTGTTAACAAATCATAAATTTTTGCAGGACTATTTTTTATTACAAGCTTTACTGAATTTTTGTCGGGCAAAAACGATTGAACAATCTTTAACTTATTATCATAATCAAATAAAGATATTTGGGAAACCGCTTCTAAATAAGTATCAATATCCTGCGAAACTATTTGCCGGATCCTATTTAGAACATCCGCAGGATAGTTATAGAAATCAGAAATATTTTCCGGTATGGTCAAGACAAATAATGTTCCATTCCCATATTTTGCCGAGTGTAAAATCGGATAACCATTTCCATTAACTAAACATGAAATATCTTCCCAGGAATCGTTTGTGAAATATTCTATCTGTGGCATTAATATTTTTTCATTCGATTTACATTGCCAATTTCTTCCTACAACAAAGTTATCAACAAGAAATTTTTTATCAGTATATCTAAGTTCTACAATATCTTCTATTCCTTTTCCCTGCAATGCTTTTAGCAATCCCGATGTAATTGTAACATTCTTTCCCCTCAATAATTGCTGCTTAATCTTTTTAATAATATCAGAATCGTATTTAGCACATTCAGTAAGCAGAATCATGGATTGATCTTCAGGAAATTCGGGATAAAGATCAATTGGAATTCCAATCATACCTAAATAGTTGTGAATAAAATCTTCACCAGATGAGTGAAATGGTTTGTAAGATTTTATTCCTAGGGGCTTTCCAAGTTTACCAATTATTGAATCCACAAGATTAAATGTAAATCCGGCGGCCAGAGCAAAAGATGGTTTTATTTTTTCATCTTTGTTTGATTGGTTAAAAGCATTTAACATTACATCATAGTTAAAACTTGGTTTTTCATCCTGCCATTTAGCTCTATCATTATTTGTTATTAATCTTTGGATGGATCTAAAATCGAATAATGTAATTTCAGATGCCTTAGCAAAAAGAGTAAGCCAGAGTTGCTCGGCATATCTATCAAGATAAAATGAACCAAACGGATCTACCCAGCCACCTCCATTACCACCAGGTTTTAAATTTTCGAAAAATCGAATGATTTGAAAACTTTCATACTGCTGCAAATGCTGGTTCGAAATTACAGGATCTCTTGTTTCTGTTCCTGTATAAATTCCGTCAAATATTTTTGGACCTGTGTCTAGATTAAATCCTAATCCCTGAAAGTGTTCGTACCAGTTAGGATATTTAATAACGATTTTCACTTTAGAATTCACAGCTTTGGCAGGATTAATTATCAGGTTTTTCGCGGCATCGGTCATTAGCTTCAATCGAAAATTCGTCCAGCTTAATTTACCCTTTGCTTTAATACATAAATCGCATTTGCAGCTTGTAAAGAAAAAATCGTCAAGTATGAATTCATCGAAATGTTTTGCTGTTAGGACCGCAATTTTTTTTGCTAGATTTCTATGTTCGGAATTTGAATAACAAAAAGTTTCAAAATGATTTGCTTCATTTATTGTGTAGGTAATTCCTCCGGCAACTTTTATTCCTTTACTAATGAAATACTCTTTTGCTTTATCTATAGTTTCATCATCGACAATTATTTTATCACGATGAGTTTCAAGATAAATTTTATCCACTTTTAACTGACTAGAAATATTTGTCCAGATAGAATCCAACTTTTTCAAGTTTTTCATTTCTCTAACTTCATAAGCTCTTGCATAAACAGAAACAACAAAATTTTTGTAGTTCCCAGCAGTTGCATCAAAATAAGAGAAACTAATCAGAACAAGAATCCACAAACATTTTTTCATAATCATAAAATTTACTTCAGCATTGGAAAAAATTTGTTAAACCGGGCGAATATACCAATTCCACAATGCCGGCTTCAAATAGTCTATTAAGCAGTAAAAGAAAATCAAATATTGTTTTTTATAATTAAACGAAATGTGGAACCAGTTCCTTTTTCAGATTCAACTTCAATATCAATTTTATTCAGTTCACAATGTTTTTTTACCAATGCCAGCCCTAATCCATTTCCATCAAAACTTCTGGAATAACCCTGGTCTTCCTGCGTGAAGGGCTCAAATAGTCTAGGGAAGTACTCTTTCGAAATTCCTATTCCCGAATCCTTAATTTCAATTATAGTCTTGTTAATGCTTTTGTTTAATGATATTTCAACACTTCCAATTTCAGTAAACCTTAATGCATTTTCTATTAACTGAATAAGTATTGTGTCTAGAGATAAATGATCTAAAAGAAAATATACTTTCTCTTCAGGCATATTTAATTTGAATGACAATCCTTTTGCTTCGGCTTCTCGCCAATATCTGTTATAAATTTCTTCGATTCTTTCACCCAATTCGATATTTTCAATTTCAGGGCTGTATGTACCCGAAATTAGTTCAGACATTTGAAGAATCAATTCAATTGTCCTAATTATGCGTCTGCTTGCCTTATTAATGATATTATAACTTTGTTCAAAATTTGCGCTCATTTTATTTTCGAACTCTGTTCTTAATACCTCAGAATAACCAAGTAAGATATTAATCGGAGTTCTTATTTCATGCGATATCTGAGCAAGGAATTCATTTTTCAATCTATCAGCATCAATCAATTTATCTTTTGCCAATTCCAATTCGGCTATAGTTTTCTCCAGTTGTTCTGATTTAAGCAAAACCTGGTCGGTTCTCTCTTTGATCAGTTTCTCGAGATTCTCTTTATAATTTCTATTTTCACTTATCAATTGAGCTTTTTCGAGAGCTTTCAAAACACTCATTTCGAGTTCTTCGAAATTTAAAATAGGTTTTGTTACAAAATCCCAGGCACCAA
>DAIEQP010000182.1 GCA_027347805.1 Ignavibacteria bacterium
TGGTAAGAGGTTAAGAATGAAAAATGTTCTGTTTGTTTTCAAAACACCAAGTGTAATTTTTTCTGTATTGTTATTATTAGTGGGCTGGGGCTGCGCGTCCGTGGGAGGAAATGATTCTTTAAACAAAGAAGCAAAATCAAATCAATATTTCTACGGCGGTTCGGGCAATCCATATCTTCCATTATGGGAACATTTGCCTGATGGAGAACCACGTGTATTTGAGGATCCCGATAATCCGGGAAAGTATCGAGTATATATAGTTGGATCTCATGATGTAAGAGTCAATAGTTACTGCGGACCAGATATAAGAATATGGTCTGCACCAGTTGAAGATTTAACAAACTGGCGAGATAATGGACCGGTATTCACATACAATATCAGCAACCAGTGGGATGTAATGTATGCACCTGATCTTGTTGAAATAAAAAGAAAAGATGGTAAAAAAGAATATATTCTTTACCCGCATAGTCGTGGTAGAGATAGAGAAGCAATGGTTGCAAAAGGTGATCGTCCGGATGGGCCATTTACCCCGATTAATATGACTGACGAAGGAAAGAAAACGGTACCGGGAAGCACAATGGGATTCGATCCCGCAGTATTTATTCAATACATTACAGATCGTAACGATCCTGATTATGAAACTGGATTCAGAGCATATGGCTACTGGGGATTCCAAAGATCTATGGCTGGTCAGTTAGATCAAAAAACCATGTATTCACTTCGACCCGGAACAGAAGCAATTGATCGTTTCATACCTGCAAGCAGAAGCTATGGAGTTTTAAGAGACCCGGAAGGAACAAAATATCCTAATGTTTATCCCGGTCAGGATTTAGGTATGTTCAACTTTTTTGAAGCTGCATCAATCAGGCAAATTGGAAATAAATATCTCTGGGTTTACAGCGGATATTCAGGACCGGACTATGGACTTAGCAGCACAAACTCGGCACTGCGCTATGCTTACGGCGATACTCCATTGGGTCCATGGAAAAGCGGCGGTGTTCTTGTTGATTCACGCGCAGTTGTATTAAATCAAGATGGAAGTAAATTAGAAACAACTTATTCCGGTCACAATACTCATGGAAGCATCCAGCTTATTAATGATCAATATTACGTTTTCTATCACAGGGCGCCAAGAGGTTTTGGATATGCCCGCCAGGCAATGGTTGCCCCTGTTAAAGTTGAGTGGGATGAAAAACCGGTATCGGAAGGTGGTAAAATTTCAATTAGAGGTTATGATCCTTACACAAAAGATAATCTATGGAGTGCAAAAGACAGCCAGGGAAACCAATACAATGGAGCTGAAGTAACATCTGAAGGTTTTCATATTTATGGTCTCGATCCTTACAATTATTATTCTGCCGGTTATGCATGTTATCTTTCTAAACAAGATTTGATTCAGGATTCATGGGATATTTGGGACAATAACATGCCCATCGCAAATGCGCAGAATGGAAACATTATTGGGTTCAAATATTTTGGTTTCGGCGGACTTGATACCGACAAAAAAGGGTTGAGAGCATTTGAAGGAACAAAACCGGGCAACAATACTGCTTTCAATCTTTTTCTAACTCCCAAAACAACAAATGCATTTAAAGTCAGTGTTTGGCTTGATGGACCATGGAGTAATGATACATGGAAAGGGAAAAAGATTGGTGAAATTAATATAGCCGCAAATTCTAAACAGGAAACAACAAAATATACTATTGATGTTGCTTCTGCAGTAGAAGGATTAAACGGAAAACATGCAATCTTTCTGGTTGTTGAAGGTGCCGGCAACGAAGTTCTTTGCGATTTAATTGGATTGGGATTCAGTTCAATCAATAAACCAATCATTCGTCCAGTTCCACCGTCAGTAAGTATTAAAGTTAATGGGGAAGCGGTTACATTACCTCTTATTCCTGTAAGATCGACAAATGCCAATGGAATTACTGGTTACGATCTTTACTCAGTTACATATAACGTTTCTGCCGATGCCGCAGAAATACCTCAAGTATCTGCTTCAGCAAATGAAGCAAGTGTTAAAATTGAAGTTAAACAGGCTGAAGCAAAAAATGGGACCGCTGTTGTAAAATTTGATAACAACGGTGTCGTAAAAACATACAACGTTGTTTTTACTTCAAAGTAATATTTGGTTTGTCCAGTAGAAAGCCGTTCATCAATTGTTTTTGTAATTACAATCTTACCTGCTAAGTATGGCGGGTAAGATTATATAACAAAGAAAATTAATTGTTATATCATTCATTCTTTCTAATCCAGAGTAAGAATTTTTAAATCGTGCAACAAACTTTCAGTGGGGATTTAGCTGTTCTGCCTAACAATTACAAGATTCCAAATGAAACAACAATGTATGTATGGAAGGAAGGCAATGATGTAAAGTAAATTTATTGCGAGAGTCTGAAAAACATTATAGGCTATTTAGAGATACAAATTAATTAACTAGTTTAGCTATCGAAAAACAGACTGTCCGGAAATATATTAATAGTCAGCTTTAAGAAATTTTAGAAGATTATTAAATGAAACTGACAAAATTATTTAACGAATTTTTCAGCAGCGAAAAATCTGGCGGCTTAATTTTAATGCTGTGCAGCGCCGTTTCCATTTTACTTGTCAATTCACCATTCGGGCAGCACTATACACATCTCTGGCATTATGATATATTTTCAAAGCCGCTTGAATTCTGGATTAACGATGGATTAATGACAATATTCTTTCTTCTAGTCGGCCTTGAGATAGAAAGAGAAATATACATCGGTGAATTATCAAACATCAGAAAATCACTTCTTCCCGTTTTTGCGGCTCTTGGCGGAATGATATTGCCGGCTTCAATTCACTTCATATTCAATCAGGGCACGGCATATCAAAAAGGGTTGGGGATCCCGATGGCAACAGATATTGCATTTTCACTTGCAATACTTTCACTACTAGGAACCCGGGTTCCAGCATCATTAAAAATATTCTTAACCGCACTTGCAATAATAGATGATCTTGGAGCGATTATAATTATAGCATTATTTTACTCAACCGATTTTTCAATTGCATACTTTGGATTGGCCGCACTGATTTTTGCAGTAATGATTATTCTTAACAGAATTAAATTCCATCGAACATGGGTATATTTAATTCTTGGTTGTGTAATGTGGGTTTGCATGTACCGCACAGGTATTCATCCAACAATTACAGGCGTCCTTCTAGCGTTTGCAATTCCGTTTGGCAGCGGCGATGAAAAATCCCCCTCTTATAATCTGCAGCACAGACTGCATAAAATAGTTGCATTTTTTGTAATTCCCATTTTTGCACTGGCAAACACCGCTATTACACTTCCATCATCTTTTATCAGCGCATTAAACAATTCAAACAGCTATGGAATTATTCTTGGTCTGATATTGGGAAAACCATTAGGAATATTAATTTTTTCTATGATTGGTGTAGCTGCGGGTTTGTGTTCATTTCCGGATGAATTAGACAAAAAGCATATTGCAGGTGCGGGAATGCTTGCCGGAATCGGTTTTACAATGTCCATTTTCATTACACTTTTAGCATTCAGCGACAACACATCATCAATTGTCGCTTCCAAAGTATCTGTTTTAATCGCATCAGTTTTAGCCGGCACCATAGGGTTTATCTGGTTATATATTACACTGCCGCAAAAGAAAAATGAAACGGACAATTTTGAAAATTCATAGAATGTAAAATCGGCAACCGGTTTATAAAGTGAATGAAGTTTATTCAAAGCAGGATAGTAAATCCTGTAGAGCCAAATAAAATTTTGTGTTACAATCAGACGACAGGTGAATATTACTAAACGAGAAGATAGAATGAAAAATGCAACACGACTTATATTAATATTAACCTTATTATTCCAGGCAAGCTGCAGTTCGCAGATTCTTGATTACGATAAAACTACCGAATTCGGTCAATTCAAATATTCAAAGAATGATTTGGATACAATTGATGATTTAATAAAAGTATGCAAAGACAATCTTCCCGGAATCTCAACTGAATTGAACTTGAAAACGGATAAATCAATTGTAATCGAAGTTTACCCGAACCAGGAAGTATACAACGAAAACATTATAAACCCGGATTTCAAAAACAGCCCTGCAATTTCCGGGAATGGAAAAATCCAGATTGTATCTCCGCACGCAAAGATTAGAATAGACAGTTTAAAATATGATGAAAGACTTATGCTGCTGGTTCATGAATATATTCATATACTGATCGACAAGTTGGATTCCCCTCCTCCAACATTTATTGATGAGGGAATTGCGAGTTATTATTCGTCGAATAACTTTTACAAATCTTCCGCAAAAAAATATGTAAAACGAATCGGTTTTATCCCTACAATTGAACAACTGCAGAATCATTACAATAAATTACCGGCGCCCGATTTATTCTCTTTTTTATTTAT
>DAIEQP010000187.1 GCA_027347805.1 Ignavibacteria bacterium
CATTGATAAAGTAAAGGCAAAAGAAGCCGGATACGAAATTCTTGATGGCGGTGCATGGATTGAACAGGAAGTGGATATTCTTATTCCTGCTGCATTAGAAAATCAAGTTCGCGGCGATAATGCTACAAAGATCAGTAAGAAAGTTAAAATTATTGTTGAAGGTGCAAATGGCCCTACAACTCCAGATGCAGATAAAATAATTCAGGAAAGCGGAATATTTTTAATTCCTGATTTTCTTGCTAATGCAGGTGGAGTTACCTGCAGTTATTTTGAACAAGTTCAGTGCAACATGAACTACTACTGGGAAAAAGATGAAGTGCTGAGCAAACTTGATACAAAAATGACTGCTGCTTTTAGAGCTGTTAGTGATATTGCTAAGAAGAGAAACTTATATATGCGTGATGCAGCTTATGTAATTTCTGTTAGCCGAGTTGCTCAGGCTTGTAAAGACCGTGGCTGGGTTTAATTGTAGTATTAAATAAAAGTTAGTAAACAAAGCCGGGAATTGATAAAACGATTTCCGGCTTTTTATTTTTTTCCATATTTTATTCTGAACTTAAATTCAACCGAATGCTTTTACGGAGATTAAATGGCTGACGAAAAAACAAAGATTGATAATCTTGTAGTTGAATTACAGGAAAGAGCTAAAGAGTTAAACACTTTATTTGTAATTGAAGACAGTCTCAATCGAACCGATATTACGATGCGTCAGGCATTTCATACAATACTCGACGCAATTCCCGGAGGATTTCAATATCCAAATAATTGCATGGCAAAACTTGTTTATGGAGAAATTGTATATCAATCTCCTGAATTCAAGGAAACAACCTGGGTTTTGAAATCCGATTTAATTGTTCAGGATAAAATTGTTGGACACATCGCTGTTTATTACAGAAAGGAGGTTCCTGTTGCAGAGATTGGTCCTTTCCTTCGTTCGGAAAAAAGACTTCTGGATACAATTGCGGGCAGGTTAGGCCACTTCATTCTTCATCAGAAATTAAAAGTTGTTTTTCAGGAATTAAGAAGTGTAAGAGAACAGGTTGATGGAAAAAGAAAAGGCGAGTGGCGTGTTGTTCTTGATATGATTCGTAAAACTGATCCAAATCTTTTTATGAGTCTGCTCAGAAAACTTTTACACTTGTTATGCTGGAAAGGAGTTGAAGATGCAGAAATGCTGATGAAGCAGAACAGTGCTTACAGGCAGGGAAGCGTTGAAGAAGAACATTATGATGATAACAGGCCTCTTAAAATTTCTCGTATTGCAAATTATGATCAATATGCTGATACTTTAATGCAGCTTGCCGATGAAAATCTTCCAGATGAAACTATACTTTCAAAAATCCAGAAATGGATTCAGGAAGACAAATCCAGTTTGTTAATTAAAGTTGTTGATAATCAGGATACATCTCTTTCCGAAATTGCTGATGCAATCAGGAAATTTTATCACATGACTCCAGATCAGTTTGAACTTCCTCCATCTACTATCAAGGGATTACGTGTTTCGCTTTTGAGAAGATTTTTTACAGAGCAGCTTGATTACATAAGTGTGGCTAAAGAATATGTTAAACTGACTGATTTTTATAAACTAATTGATAAAATGATTTTCCCTCCAGGCAGCCATGGTAAACTTGGCGGAAAAAGTGCCGGATTATTTTTGGCTTATCATATTCTTAGAAGGGAAACTGATAAGCAGGAATTGTTCAAGGATATAAAAATTCCTAAAACATGGTATATAACTTCAGATGGAGTGATCAACTATATTCAGTATAATAATCTTGATGAAGTGCTTGAACAGAAATACAAAGAAATTGATGAAGTAAGAATTGAATATCCTCATGTCGTCCAGCTATTTAAAAATTCCCAGTTTCCTCCAGACATAATAAAAGGTTTGGCAATTGCACTTGATGATCTTGGAGAAAGACCATTGATTGTTCGAAGTTCAAGTTTGTTAGAAGATCAAATTGGTGCGGCATTTTCAGGTAAATACAAAAGTTTGTTTCTTGCAAACCAGGGTACAAAACAGCAGCGTTTGTGGGCTTTGATGGATGCTATTGCGGAAGTATACGCTTCAACTTTTTCTCCAGATCCAATTGAGTACCGCGCTGAAAGAGGATTGATCGACTTTCATGAAGAAATGGGTATTATGATTCAGGAAGTTGTTGGAACAAGAATTGGAAAATATTTTATGCCTGCTTTTGCCGGTGTAGCATTTAGCAATAATGAATTCAGATGGTCACCAAGAATCAGGCGTGATGATGGATTAGTTCGTTTGGTCCCCGGTTTGGGTACAAGAGCAGTGGATAGATTAGGTGATGATTATCCGATACTTATTTCTCCCGGCCAGCCGAATCTTAGAATAAATGTTTCTCCTGAAGAGGTGAGGCGGTATTCACCAAAAAGAATTGATGTTATTAATCTTGACACAAATGAATTTGAATCGATAGAAATCAGTAACCTGATTGAAGAGTATGGCGCATATTATCCCGAGTTCGTAAATATTTTTTCAGTGCTTGATGGGAATATGATGCGGCAGCCAAGTCCGCTAGATGTTGATGATACTGATAAAGAATTTGTTGTAACCTTCGAAGGCTTAATGGGTAAAACCAACTTTCTAAAAAAGATTGGAGCAATTTTAAAAACTCTCCAGGAAAAAATTAAAACTCCTGTGGATATTGAATTTGCTCATAACGGTACTCATTTATACTTGCTTCAATGCAGGCCTCAAAGTTATGTGGGTGAAGCCAGCCCGGACATAATCCCAAAAGAAATTCCAGGTAATAAAATAATTTTTAATGCTAACAAATATGTTTCCAATGGCAAGGTCCCTGAAATTTCTCATATAGTTTATGTAGATCCCGGAAAGTATAGTGAAATTGCGGATAGAGAAACCATGCTTGCAGTAGGCCGGGCTGTGGGCAAACTGAATAAATCGCTGCCTAAAAGAAAATTTATTTTAATGGGACCCGGCAGGTGGGGCAGCAGAGGAGATATAAAACTTGGTGTAAGTGTTACATATTCTGAAATAAATAACACTGCAATGCTGATTGAGATTGCAAAAAAGAAAGGGAATTATATGCCCGATCTTTCTTTCGGGACTCATTTTTTCCAGGATCTGGTTGAAGCAAACATTAGTTATCTTCCCCTTTTCCATGATGAAGAGAATATAATTTTTAATGAAAAATTCCTTATGGAATCGAAAAATGTACTTGCCGAGATTGTACCAGAATTTGAATCGCTGTCTGAAATAATTCATGTAATTGACGTAGCAAGGGAAACTGACGGTATGAATTTGAGAGTTTTGATCAATGCAGATTTAGAAACTGCAATCGCTATGGTTGCTGCACCAACAGGAATTGAAATCAAAGATGAAGAACTGATTGAAGAAATTGAACATGAATCCGGCGATCATTGGAGATGGAGAATGAAAATGGCGGAGAGCATCGCAGCAAAACTTGATCACGAAAAATTTGGTGTAAAAGATATTTATATAATTGGTTCAACTAAAAATACAACCGCTTCTCCTGATAGTGATATTGATCTTATTGTACATATCGATAAAAATAAATGCGATGAAGAAAAGTTAAAACTCTGGTTTGAAGGATGGAGTTTGGCATTGAGTGAAGCAAATTATTTAAGAACAGGTTATAGAACAGATGGTCTTCTCGATGTTAGACTAATATCCGATATTGATATACTTAACAAAACCGAATTTGGGAATAAGATTAATGCACTAACAGATAGAGCAAAATTATTGAGAGGAAAACCATCTTTATAATTTGAATTCACTTGCGTTTTTTATATAGTTTATTACATTTGCAATAGAAATTGAGAAGAAAATGAACTTAGTATTTAACTGGCACCACCATAATCATCATTACAATCCTCTTTGAGGCGCCGGTATACTTTAAACAATAAAAATAAATTTAACAGAACCCCGGCATTAAGTCGGGGTTTTTTGTTTTAGGAGATAAAATGTTGAATGGAAATCTAAAATTAGCTTTGCAGAAAAAAGGAAGACTTACTGAAAAATCTTTGCAGTTATTACGAAACAGTGGGTTGGATATTTAAGAATATTCTGAACGCCTGATAATTTCTGCTAGAAACTATGAACTGGATCTGTTATTCCTACGCGATGACGATATCCCAGAATATGTTCAGGATGGTGTTGCAGACCTTGGTATTGTAGGTGAAGACATTATTTTTGAAAAACGTGCTGATGTAAAAATTATTCGTAAACTGGGATTTGGGAAATGCAGGTTAGCGCTTGCGTTACCGGAAACAAAACAGCTAAATGATCTTTCTGAACTGAATGGAAAAAGAATTGCTACTTCATTCCCTCACATCCTGCAGGATTTCCTCGAGAAGAATAATCTGAAGGCCAAAATTGTTGAGATCAGCGGTTCAGTTGAAATTGCGCCTTCACTTGGAGTTGCCGAATATATATGTGATTTGGTTTCCACCGGCAATACTTTAAAACTGAACAAACTGAAAAAATCCTTCGATGTATTTGAATCTCAATCGGCCTTGATTGTAAATAAAGATATTGAGAATGATGAGAGCAAAAAAGCTATTCTTCAAAACTTTTTGTTTAGAATTGATTCAGCTCTAAAAGCAAAAACATCAAAGTATTTGATGATGAACGCGCCGAAAGATTCGCTTGACCAGATCAGGACAATATTGCCATCATTAAAAAGTCCAACTATTGTTCCGCTTGCAGATCCGGCAATGGTTGCTGTTCACGCTGTAATTCCGGCAGATCAATTCTGGAATATTTTTGGAGATCTACAAAATGCAGGCGCATCAGGAATTCTATTATTACCAATTGAGAACATGATCTTATGAAAATCTATTCATCAAAATCGTTATCAGAAAAAAAACTGAAAAAACTTTTTGCCCGCCCGGCTGGTGAAGATGAAAAAGTTTTATCGTCAGTGAAACAAATTGTTGACAATATTAAAAAGGATGGCCATTCATCCGTTATCAGATACGCTAAGAAACTCGATGGATTGAAATCAAACAATATATTATTTACTCAAAAAGAAATTAATAATGCAGCATCTTTGATTGAACCTGATTTGAAAAAAGCAATTAATATTGCAGCAGGAAACATTTATAAGTTTCATGAAAAACAAAAGCCGCACGGTTATGAAATTGAAACTATGATTGGAATTAAATGTGAGAGAAAGTATTTACCGATTGAAAATGTTGGGCTTTATATACCTGGTGGTAGTGCCGTGCTATTTTCTACTGTGTTGATGCTTGGAATTCCTGCAATGATTGCCGGCTGCAAACGAATAATAATGTGCAGTCCAGTTAGAAACGGAAAACTTGAACCCGCTTTGGCTTATGCAGCAAAGACAATTGGTGTAAACGAATTCTATAATATCGGCGGAGCTCAGGCTGTCGCAATGATGGCTTACGGAACAAAAGAGGTTAATAAAGTTGATAAAATATTCGGGCCAGGAAATCAATATGTGACAGCTGCAAAAAGTTTGGTAAGCACTGATCCGAAAGGCTGTTTAATTGATATGCCTGCTGGACCAAGCGAAGTTTTAATAATTGCTGATGAAAAAGCTGATGAAGCTTTTATTGCATCAGATTTATTATCTCAAGCAGAACATGGAATTGATTCGCAGGTAATTTTACTCACAACTAGTGAATTGTTGGCTAATAAAGTTATAACAGAAGTTAAGATTCAATTAAAGGAATTACCGCGAAATGAAATTGCAGAAAAGTGTTTGAAGAATTCATTCGTTCTTATAGTAAATTCCATTGATGAAGCTATGGCTCTATCAAATAATTACGCTCCTGAGCATTTAATAATAAATGTGACAAATGTAAAAAAATATCTCAAAAAAATTCAAAACGCCGGGTCAGTATTTGTCGGACCATATTCTCCCGAAAGCGTTGGAGATTATGCATCTGGAACTAATCACTCATTGCCGACTTATGGCTATGCAAAATCAATCGGTGGTGTAAGCGTTGAAGCATTTATGAAGGGAATTACTTACCAGGAACTTTCAAAAGAAGGATTAAAAAATATTTCGGAAACAGTAATTAAAATGGCTGAGGCAGAAAAACTCCAGGCGCATGCAAACGCTGTTAAAGTGAGGATATCAAAATGAAAATTGAAAAATTGGTCAGACAAAACATACTTAATCTAAAACCTTATACTTCTGCGCGCGAGTCTCATTTAACCGGGATATTAATGGATGCAAATGAAAATTCATTCGGAAGTTCTGTTGATTATGACAGCATTGAATTGAACAGGTATCCCGATCCAAACCAGCGTGCACTTCGAAAAGCTGTTTCAGAAATTATATCCGTGCCGGCAGAAAATTTGATGTTTGGTGTAGGAAGTGATGAAATAATTGATTTATATGTGAGAATATTCTGCCATCCAAGAATTGACGAAGCAATTATCTGCGAACCAACTTACGGTATGTATAAAGTGTGTTGTGATACAAATGATGTGGCTGTAAAAAATGTTCCTCTCGATAGTAATTACGATATTGATCTCGATGGAATAAAAAACGCTATTACTGAAAAAACAAAATTAATATTTCTTTGTTCGCCTAATAATCCTAGCGCTAATTTATTGAATAAAGAGAAAATTATTGAACTTGCAAAAACAACTGAAGTTATGGTTGTTGTTGATGAGGCTTATGTTGATTTTACAAAACAAAATGGTTTAGCTCAGGAAGCAACAACAATTCCAAATCTTGCTGTAATGAGAACATTTTCCAAAGCATGGGGGATGGCAGGTGTTCGTTTAGGATTTTCAATTGCTTCGGCAGAGCTTACTAAAATACTTTTCAAAGTAAAGGCGCCCTATAACATTAATAAATTAACCAGTGACTTTATTCTTCGATCTATTGCAGGTAAGGAAAAATATTTGGGATTTGTAGATGGAATAATTTCCGAACG
>DAIEQP010000191.1 GCA_027347805.1 Ignavibacteria bacterium
ATGCTAAATAAAGATTTTGGAACAAACCCGATTATAGGAATGTCGGTTCCCTCGGTAATCTATCAGCAGATAAAACCAATTCAAGAAATTATTGATTCTGCAAAATTAAAATACCCTTTCAAATTAACTGAAGGAAGTGCATTTAGAAAAGCTGGCCGGGGAAGAACAGATAGTTTTCCTTTTATGATTGAAAATATTCCAACACCTTATATGCGTTCTCAGGGACCGCAGGTTTATGATAAAACATGGCACACTCCTTTTGATACTTATGACGAAGTGATTCCAGATGCACAGGAAGACGCTGCAGTAAAAATTGCTTTGATGACTTATTATTTTGCAAACATGGATAAATTATTAGACCGTCAAGGCGCTTTCGTTCCAGATGGAATTTATGCCGATCTGAATACTAACAAGGGAAGAATTACTCTATCTCTAGATTTTGAAAATGTCCCGATGACTGTTGCAAACTTTGTTGGTTTGGCTGAAGGAAATATTAAGAACGATGCAATACCTGATGGAAAGCCCTATTTCAATGGAAGTATTTGGCATCGAGTTGTTCCAGGCCATGTTATTCAGGCTGGAATGCCATCAACAGGAAAAGAAACCTAGGGCCCGGGCTATGAATTTCCTAACGAAATATTTACGGGCCTTTCTCATAATAAAGCAGGAATGCTTGGAATGGCTAATGCAGGACCGAATACAAATGGAAGTCAATTCTATATTACGCTCGGAGACCGCTCCTATTTAGATGGCAATTACACACTTTTCGGTTTTGTCAGCGAGGGAATGGATGTTGTAAATAAAATTGTTCAGGGTGACACAATCAAAAGCATTGCTATTACACGAATCGGTGATAAAGCAAATCAATTTAAACCAAATACTGAAATGTTTTTTGAAATGATAGCTGCAGCAAAACAAAAAGTAAAACTAGAAGAAGACAAAAAAGTAAATTCGGAAACTCAGTTTATACAAAGCTATTTTAAAAGTGCAGCTACCTCTGCAAATGGTGTTAAATATATTATTCAAAAAGATGGTACCGGTGAAAAATTAAAACCGGGTACAATTATTAAAGTTAAGTACTCCGGCAAATTCTTACTTGGAGATACAAAATTTAACAGTACGAATAACGAAGGCAAACCAAATAATATTGATGAGCCTGAAGTTTTTGAATATACAATTGGAAGTTCAAAAATTAATCCTGCTCTTGACGAAATGTTATCCGATATGAAGAATGGTGAAAAGAGAACAGTAATTGCAATGTCGAATCAAGCTTATGGAATTTCCGGATTTTACGGTAAAACAATTGAAGGAAAGAAGAGATTTGTGATTTCTCCAAATACAAGTCTGATTTATGAATTAGAGATTTTGGAGACAAAACAGTAATTGTTAAAATTACAGGTGTGGTAGATTGTAACGAACTTCAGATTAATTTAAGCAGGCAGGAAATTCAATTCTAAAAATTGATCCTGCCGGTTTATTTTTCCCAACGATAATTCTCCCTTTCATTAAATCAACTATTTTCTTTGATACAGCCAGCCCTAATCCAAGCCCATCCTGCGCACGGCTGTATCCAGTACTAAGCTGAATAAAAGGTTCAAATATTTTCTCGCGCTGTTCTTCAGTAATTCCAACTCCAGTATCTCTGATATCAACTTGTACTAAATCACAATTACCTTTTTGAAATTTTCTTGAAATTATTTCAACACTTCCGGCATGTGTATATTTAATAGCATTATCAATAACATTAGTAAATACAAGCTCACAAAGAGTTCTATCAACATTTATGTTAATAAAATCATTCTCTTTCGTAAATGATAAATTAAGCTCTTTTTGATTCGAGGCAGGAGAGAATTTGTTTGTAACTTTAGCAAGTAATTCATTCAGATCGAATTTTTCCAAAGTTAAAACAACATCTTCGCTTTGCAGCTGCGACATATTCATGATATTATTAATTGTCGCCATTAATCTATCGTTGCATTGGGACAATTGGTTCAGAAGAAAAAGCTGTTCTTCATCTGCAACTTCATCCTGAAGCATTTGTGTAAATCCTATTATTCCTATCATAGGAGTTCTAAATTCATGACTCATGTTTGCCAGCAGATTAGATTTTAACTTATCTGATTTTTCGGCTCTTTCTTTTGCTTCAATTAAATTCTGTTCGGATATTTTTTTCTCGGTTATGTCCTGTTGAACCGCTAAATAATTGATTACATCTCCGGTAGTGTTTTTAATCGGACTTACAAACGATGAAACCCAAAATAACTCTCCATTTTTTTTCTTGTTTCTAAATTCACCGCTCCAATATCCGCCGCTTTTAATTTTTCCCCACATATTATTATACTCTACATTTACTATTTCACCTGATTTTAAAAATCTTGGATTCTTTCCAAGCACTTCTTCAAAACTATAACCAGTGATTTCGGTAAAAATAGGATTGACATACTGAATATTTCCTTCAAGATCAGTAATGATAATCATTGCGGGGCTTTGCTGAACCGCATAATATAATTTCAGTTTTTCTTCTTCGGCCTTAATTTTTTCCTGAATTTGTATCTGAAGTTCTTTATTTGTTTCAACAAGCTTCTGGGTTCTTTCTGCAACTCTTGTTTCTAGATCGTCATGAGCTTTTTGAAGCTCGGTTTCCATCTGTTTTCTATCTGTTATATCAATAAAACTTTCAGCTATGAATGACTCGTTATTAATTATAAGTTCCTGCAGCCAGCTTATAACTTGAATAATTGTTCCGTCTTCTTTTTTCAGGAATACTTCTGCTGATTTTAAGAGCGTTCCGTCAGCTGTTTTATAATCCGAGAAGATAAAATGAGAATTACGTTCAGTCCCTATTAATTGCTCTTTAGTAACGCCAAATGTATTAGCAGCAACAATATTTACGTCAACAATTTCACCGTTTTTTTTATCAAACAGGATCACCCCTGTTTGAACAGCATCCAAAATCTTCTTCAAGTCACGCGAGCTTTGCGCAATTTCTTGAGTATACATATTAACTTTATCAATGTAGCTGTCTTTAACAGAATTTAACTCATCAATTAAATTCCAATTACTTAGCTT
>DAIEQP010000220.1 GCA_027347805.1 Ignavibacteria bacterium
TATTGACGATCTTGAAATACATTTTATTCCAATGTTGAATCCTGACGGTGCAGAAAGATTTCAGCGTGAAAACTCAATTAATGTAGACATCAATAGAGATGCAGTCAGTCAGGTATGTGATGAATCAAAGTTACTTTGGGATTATGCACAAAATCTGAAACCGGAATTTGGATTCAATCTTCACGATCAAAACAGTTACTATACTGCCGGCAGGACTAATAAATCTTCTGCCATCTCGTTATTGATTCCTCCGATGGATTTTGTAAAAAGCATAAATTACACACGCGAAAAAGGAATGCAGATAATTCTGAAAATTAATGAAATACTCTCTGAAATAATTCCGGGACAAGTTGCAAGGTATAGCGATGATTTTGAACCGCGGGCATTCGGTGATAATTTTGTGAAAACAGGTATTAGTTCTATTTTAATTGAATCAGGCTTTTATCAGGGAGATTATAAAAAAGATTTCGTAAGAAAACTTAACTTCATTTCTCTTTTGACAGCATTTACATCAATTGTTAAACGAGATCACGAAAAACTTTTTTATGCCGACTATTTTGAAATTCCTGAAAACAGAGAATCACTGTTCGATTTATTATTAAAAAATGTAGTGATAACAAAAGCTGAAAGAAATTTTATCGTTGATGTAGGTATTAACCGAAAGAAAAAATATGATCAAATTAATAAGAAATTTTACTTTGAAAGTACAATCGCCGGAATTGGCGACCTTTCAACATTCTATGGAATTGAAGAATATGATATGGAAAATGCTGAATTGGAAAAAGAAAAATTTCTTTTCCTTGATTCTGCAGCAGATTTTGAGTTAAAAAGAGAGCAGTCTACGATTTACAAAGTAGTTAATGGAATCATACAGAGAATTAATAATTAGTCAAGTATTATGTTCTACAATAATTACTTAAATTAATCAAAGAAAATAAATTGATACAAATGCTTAGCACTACGGAAACAGAAATAAATACGAACGATAATTTGTATGCCGACTTTCAGCGTGAAGCCATTCCTCACATGAATGCTGTATTTAATTTTGCATTACGAATGACCGGTGACGAGGATGATGCCAATGATCTTGTGCAGGAAACCTTTATGAAAGCATTCCGCTTTTTTGACAAATTTGAAAAGGGAACGAATTGTAAAGCATGGTTGTTTAGAATATTGAAGAATTCATATATCAATGATTACAGAAAAGCTGTTCGCGAACCAAACAAAGTTGATTATGAAGATATTCAAAACTTTTATGAAAATGTTAAAGCTGACGAGGTTGACTCGAAGCATTATGAGCAGGATGCGTTCACAAATCTGCTGGATGATGAAATTACAAAAGTTTTGACTGCACTACCGGAAGACTTTAGAACAGTGATTATCCTTAGCGATATAGAAGGATTTACATATGAAGAAATTGCTGATTTTGTTGATATTCCGGTTGGAACAGTAAGATCGCGTCTGCATCGTGCCAGAAAAATGCTCTATTCGCAGCTTTATGATTATGCTAAAGATAGAGGTTTTGTAAAAAAAGATAAAAAAAAGAAGTAGAGAGAATTAAATGATAAACAATATTCCTGAATATTTAGATGAAGCATTAAAGGATACAAAAGTGTGTCCATTAATTATTATTGATATTCAGGCAGATCCGTTTATTCGTAAAGAGTTTCATATTCAAAAATCGATAAAGAATTTATTGAAGAATAGATTCACTGCACCTCAATTGCCGCAAAAACTTACGATTAAGATTCTGAATAATCTTACTTCCAAGCCCAAGATTTAACTATTTAATTGAATTAAAACTGAATTTGTAATTTTGGATATTTGATATCCATTACTTAGTTTTACAGCTCAAAATTATAACAAGAAGGCAGGTGAAATAAGTTGGTAGGTATTACCGTTGGTGAGAACGAAAATATTGATAAAGCGCTGAAGCGTTTTAAGAAAAAATATGAACGTTCCGGAATTCTGAAAGAATACAAGAAGCGTACATTCTTTGTTAAACCCTCAATTGAGAAAAGAATGGATGAGATAAAGGCTAAAAGAAGAGCTTCTCGTGAACAAGCGATGAAAGATCGCAAAGGTTAATTAAAAACCCCGCTTAAGCGGGGTTTTGTTTTTTAATACTTATTTTTTCTTGTTCAAATAGTGTTTTTTTAGATAAGCTGTTATTTTGTCAAATGCTTCATCCACGTTGCTAGCAAAGTCGAATAGTTTCAAATCTTCTTTACTAATCATTCCGTGATCAAGTAGTGCATCAAAATTTAAAACTTCACGCCAATAACTTTCACCAAACAGAAGAACTTTAATGGGTTTTGTAACTTTTTTAGTTTGGATAAGTGTTAGAACTTCCATCATCTCATCTAGTGTTCCGAATCCTCCAGGAAAAGCAACAAGAGATTTAGCGAGATACATAAACCACAATTTTCTCATGAAGAAGTAATGAAATTCAAATGCAAGATCAGGATCAACATATTTATTAACAAACTGCTCGAATGGGATGGAAATATTAAGACCAATTGAGGAACCACCGGCAAGGTAAGCACCTTTATTAGATGCCTCCATAATTCCTGGACCACCACCGCTGCAAATCATAAATCTTTTACCAGATGTAGGCAGCGACATACTCCAATCAGTTAATCTTTTTGCCAACTCAACTGAATCTTCATAGTACTGGGACATCTCAAGCGTTTTGAGTGCTTTTTCAAATTTAGCATTGCCTGTTTTTGATTTGTCTTTCTTTGCCTCTCCAAGCATCTTTAATGCATCTTTTCTTGAAATAATTCTAGCGGACCCGAAGAATACAATTGTATCAACAATTTTATTCCTATCGAATCTTGATTTGGGTTCCATAAACTCAGATAATATTCTAACAGTTCTAGCATCTTTTGAATTAAGGAATTCTAAATTATTATAGGCTTTAGTAACCTTGGTAGTTTTTTTCATAATTCACCAAAAATAGATATGGACAGATAAGTTTTCATGTTAAGAAGAAAGCCCCTTTTCGAGGGGCTTTTTCAAATTATTTTGCAGGTTGTGATGATTGTTGTTGTGGAACTGAAGGTGCAGTTGGCACTGTCTGTTTTCCTTGAATCACACTCTCAGCACTTGTTCCAACCTTTGGAATGAAAAACAAGTTAATAATTACAGCAAGTACCATCAATGAACCGCCTAACCACCATGTTGCTTTACTTAAAAAATCAGCAGTTCTTCTGGTGCCAAATACTGTTCCAAATTGACCAGCACCTCCAAACGAACCTGCTAATCCACCACCTTTGCTTGCTTGAAGCAATACTACAATAACAAGTAAAACAGCG
>DAIEQP010000221.1 GCA_027347805.1 Ignavibacteria bacterium
TTCGAAAAATTTGTTGATATAGCCAGAACATCTGCCGGAAGTGTTGTTGTTGAAGGTGATCATAAAGGATTTGCTTATACTTATGCAAAGTGTTGTAATCCAATCCCTGGTGACCAGGTAGTTGGTTATGTTACAATTGGAGAAGGAATTAAAATCCACAAAAAAGATTGCAAGAATTTGATAAATATGGTTAAGACAAACAGTGAACGATTGGTTCCTGTAAATTGGCCTAAGACAAATGGAGACTATTTTGTTGCCGGTATAACAATGCGCGGCGATGATATGCCCGGACTATTAAAAGATATTTCAAACAGCATCACAGCCTACCAAAATACAAACATTAAATCTGTAAATATTTCAACACAGGATTCTATGTTCAAAGGGACAATAACAGTTTATGTTAAGGATGTAGAGCATCTGAATAAATTGATAGAAAGACTCAAAAAGAATAAAGGAATTTATACAGTTGAAAGATTTGATGCAGAAAGTTGAGAGTTAATTGGAAGAAAAAAGAATTATAGCTATTGATTTTGGATCCAAGAGAATTGGAATCGCAATAACCGATCCTCTTAATATGTTTGCTTATCCTCTTATTACATTAATCAATGATTCGAATTTTATAAATAAACTGGAAAAGATAATCGGTGATTATAACGTTGTAAAAATTATTCTGGGTCTTCCCAATAAAGAAGATGGCAGTGAATCATTGACCTCAAAATCGGTTCTTAGTTTTAAAGAACAAATCGAAAAAAAAATCAATATAGAAATTCAATTGGTTGATGAACGTTATACTTCCGAAATTGCTAAACAAAGAATTATAGAATCTGTCCCTTCAAAGAAAAAAAGAAGAGACAAGAGTTTGCTGGACAAGAATGCTGCTGCTGTGATGCTGGAAGATTATTTGAGAGGTATTCACTGAAAATTTCAAAATCAGCTATTCTTTTTGACATTTTTGCCATTATAAAGTATTTTAATAACAAATAAAATAAATCTGGGAGCAAAACTATGACGCTTGATGCACTTGGAATGATCGAAACTAAAGGTTTAGTCGGTGCAATAGAAGCTGCTGATGCAATGGTTAAAGCAGCAAAAGTTGAATTATTGGGTAAAGAAACAATTGGCGGTGGCTATGTAACAGTAATGGTTCGCGGAGATGTTGGTGCTGTAAAAGCAGCAACCGATGCCGGCGCAGCCGCTGCTCAAAGAGTTGGTGAGTTGGTTTCTGTTCATGTAATTCCTCGCCCTCATTCTGATGTTGAACTTATTCTTCCAAAAAGATCTGCTAAATAATTTATGCAGAAAGCTTTAGGTCTGATAGAAACAAAAGGGTTGATAGGCGCTATTGAAGCCGCCGACGCAATGGTTAAAGCAGCTAATGTAAAATTAGTGAGTAAAGAATATATCACTGCTGCTTTAGTAACCGTTAAAATAGTTGGTTAAACTGCTGCCGTTAAATCTGCAGTCGATGCAGGAGCAGCCGCAGCTCAACGGGTCGGTCAGCTTGTTTCTGTTCACGTTATTCCAAGACCTGATGATCAAATAGATGGACTGATTAGCTCTGATAGTGATGATCCTCCAAAACAGGAAGTTGTAAAAAAAGTAAAGATTGTTGCAGAAAAAACAGAACCTGTTGAGCTTCCTTCAGTTGAAATTGAACCTGAAAAGGAATTGATTGAAGAAAAACATGAACAGGGTTCATTGTTTGAACAAACTGCTCCGATTCAGAAAAAGAGAGGAAGGGCTTCCGTTCCTAAGAAAGAAGAATTGCAGGAAGAAATTGTTATTGATGAATCAAAAGAAAAAATTAATTCTGATCTTACATTAAAAGTAGTTCCGCCTGCAGAAGAATTAGCATCACTTAATGTTCATAAACTTCGTCATCTAGCTCGCGAGTTTGAGAACTTTCCGATTAAAGGAAGGCAGATTTCCCGTGCAAACAGAGACGAATTACGTGAACATTTCGAAAAGATTCGATAGATTGCTGTTGAAATGAAAATTTGCTTTGATCCCGCTTAGCGGGATTTTTTTTATATTTCGTTATGAAGAAAAAAATAATCACAATCTCTTTTATCAGTTTCCTTTCAATAGTGTTGTGGGTTTTTGTGGCGCTTTCACAAGAATTTATAACTACTGTTGAAATACCAATTTCATTTTCTGAACTACCTAAAAATTATTCTGTTGGCACATCATCAACAAACCAGATATTTATTAAAATAAAAGGGAAGGGGTGGGAATTAGCTAAGTTGTTTCTTGGTAGCAGAGAAGAATTTCTTATATCAGCTCACAGAAGAATTGGTAGATATAAAAATGAATTGAGAGATTTTTTAGATATTAATCCTTGGCTAAGTTCTAATTTCCAGGTTCTGGAAATTTCACCTGCTCAAATTGAATATGAAGTAGAAAAAGTAAATTCTAAACGGGTCAAAATTTACAGGAATTTTTCCATTGAATTTAAACAGGGATTTGCAGCAACTTCGGCTGTAAAAATAACACCTGAATTTATAGAATTATATGGCCCCAGCTCAATTTTACAAAATATTGATTCGGTTAAAACTGAATCAAAAATTTATCAGAATATAAATGAAAATTTTAGTGAACAATTACAATTAGCTGATATTCAGGGAGTAATTTTTTCTGTTACTAAATGTAATGTAGAATTTGAAGTTCAGAAAATAGTTGATAAAAAGATTGAATCTGTTCCGGTAGAACTTAGAAATGTTCCGGAATCTAAAGATCTAACATTATTCCCGGGGAAGGTTGATATAGTTTTAAGAGGCGGAATAAATAAACTTGGCAAGATTACAAGTGATAGTATAAAAGCATTTGTGAATTACTGGAAAGCGCTGAAATCCAATGAAGGATTCGTTGAACCGGAAATTATACTGCCAGAGTTTGTTACTTTAATTGCAGTGGAACCCAAAAAAATTGAATACATAATAAAACAATACTAATATGTTTATAACTTTCGAAGGATTGGATTTTTGCGGAAAATCAACTCAGGTAGAATTACTTGAAAAGTATTTGCTTGATAAGGGAGAAAATGTAAAAATTATTCGTGAACCTGGCGGTACTATCATCTCTGAAAAAATCCGTGATGTCTTGCTTGATAAAAAAAATACCGAGATGCTGATTGAAACCGAATTAATTCTTTTTGCAGCCAGCCGTGCTCAGTTGGTTGGAGAAATTATTCTACCGGCACTTTCTCAAAATGTTTTTGTACTTTCAGATAGATTTCATGATTCTTCGGTTGCTTATCAATCGTTTGGAAGAGGCATTAATTTAGAGTTTGTTGATGAACTTCAGAAATTTGTGATTGGCAAAGCTGTTCCCGATTTGACTTTTTTCATCGATATAACAATTGATGAAATGCTTAAAAGAAAAAACAGTTTCAAACAGGTTCAATTGGATAGGATTGAACGGTCAAAAATAGATTTTTACGAAAAAGTTAGAGAAGGATATTTATACTTGAGCGATAGAGAAACAAGGTTTAAAAAAATTGATGCTTCTTTATCGATTGAAGAAATTCATAATATTATTGTAACGGAAGTTGAAAAAAATTCCGGAAGGGAATGGAATAAATGAAATATAAAATAATTTTGCTTTTTACACTTACACTTTTATGCTCGGGATTTATTACCCGTGATAATGATTTGTATTTTGAAATAAGTAAAGGGATAGAACTTTTCGGAAAAGTATACAAAGAAGTTGCAGTGAATTATGTTGATGAACTAAACCCGCAGGAATTTATGCTCGCTGGCATAGAAGGAATGCTTAGTTCCCTTGATCCTTACTCAACTTTTATAGATACTTATCAACAGAAAGACATTGATATCATCACAAAAGGAAAATATGGCGGAATCGGTGCTTCTGTTGGAATTAGAAATGGTGAAGTTACAATTGTTGATTTGATGGAGGGGTTTTCTGCCCAGCGCCAGGGAGTTCGTATCGGAGATGTAATAGTGAAAATAAACGATGTTAAGATTGATAAAAATAATTATGATAATCTTGGCGAGTATTTGAAAGGGGATATTGGAACTTCTCTTACTTTAACTGTGAAAAGAGAAAACAATGATGATAACTTGCTTTTCAATCTTGTTCGCGAAGAAATAACAGTAAAGAACCTGAATTATTATGGATTTGTTCCTGAAAGCAGCAATAATGCATACTTAAAACTAAGCGGGTTTTCAAACACTGCCGGCAGCGAAGTTAAGAATGCTCTTCTCGAATTGAAGAATAAAAAAGAAATTAAATCAGTTGTGATTGATCTGAGAGGAAATCCTGGCGGGTTACTCGACGCCGCAATTGATGTTTGTGAAAAGTTTTTAAAAAAAGGACAGCTGATAGTTACAGTAAAAGGTCGAGACAGTTTAAATGTGAAATCACACTATTCAACTGAAGAACCAATTTTAACCGATGCTAAAATTGCTGTTTTAATTGATGAAGGTACTGCATCAGCTGCTGAAATTGTAAGCGGGGCTTTACAAGATCATGATTGCGCTCTGCTTGTAGGGAATAATTCTTATGGTAAAGGACTAGTGCAGACAATTGTTGCATTGCCATATAATACTTCACTTAAACTTACTACTGCAAGGTATTATACACCTTCCGGTCGTTCTATTCAAAAAATTAATTATTCAGAAAAAAGTAAAGTATTCTCAAATTATTCAGTTCTGGCTAAAAAGGAATTCGAGACCGATAAAAAGAGAATAGTTTATTCAGCTGGCGGAATTGCACCTGATACAATTGTGAAAAATGAAATTAATTCCGAATTGGTCCAAAGACTTTTGGCAGAGGGAATGTTTTTCAAATTTGCAACGCATATTTATAACCAGAATCCAAAAATGAAACTTGAATCAGCCGGCTCAGAAAATCTTTTTAAAGAATTTGCGGATTATTTAAAAGCCCAAAAATTTGATTTTGTTTCAAAAACAGAAAAACTTATCGATCAGTTAAAAAATGTAATGTCTGAAGAAAAAATCGATCCCAAAATTATTGATGAATTAAACAAAGCCAAAAACCAGATCGATTCAAATCATTCAACTGAATTGATGAAAAATAAAAATGAAATTATGGGTTTGATTTATGAAGAATTGGCTGCTAGAGTTGAAGGCAGGGAAGGAAGAATAAAAGAATCATTGAAAATTGATAAACAATTTGATATGGCATTACATTTATTGAAAAATCAAGATTCTTATATTCGAGTGATGAATCATTCTACTAAATAATTCTCAAAAATATTTTATAACAAATACTGGAAGGTTATGGTCGTTACAAAAGTGTTGTACCATCGAAACCCGCAATTTTCGAGATGCCCAGGTTGTAACTCAGTGGGAACACTTCACCGTTCAAGATCAAAAAATATGTTTGAACAGATTGTTCGTCGAACTACTTTTTTGAAAACTTATAGATGTAAAGAATGCGGATGGCGCGGATTCCGGTCAACGATCATTTTAACAAAAAAATCATTCCGGTCAATTTTCATTTACTTCATTTTAATATTACTAACAGCTTACTTGGCAAAATATCTGATATTAAATTATGGTCTTAATTAGTTGAAGGATTTTTAACAAATTGGAGACTTTTATATAGTTCATCGATGTTAGAAAAATTATTTAGATAGTGAACCTTAATACTGGTTCGATTTTTAACAAGCCAGCTTAAAGAAATCTTTATCCTCTCTAAATCTTTATTTGATGATTGCCAGTTTGAATAATTTGTCATTTCGAAATAATCATTAAGCGCTTCGTCAAAAATATCTTTTTCATCAACGAAAAAATATTTAAGAAACATTTTCCCTTCTATGAGCAAAATGTAATCGTTTTTAGGGGAGCTGTTAATTTCGATTAATACATTTGCTTTATTCATTGGTTCTGAAAGAATTGATGAGCGCAATAACTGGCTCAGTATCCGCTGAACAACATCTCTCACTTCTGCAGCTTCTTCAAATCTTTGTTTTGCACTCAACTCTTTCATTTTCTCCAGCAGTCTGTCAACTGCAGATTGATTGTGCCCCGAGAGAAATTCATGAACCCTTGACAACTCAAGCTGATATTCTTCACTCATACTTTTATCTTCACATGGTGTGAGGCATCTTTTAATGTCACTCAAAAAACATTTCCTCCCTTTATAAAACTCTTTTAAGTTGCACTCACGAAGTTGAAATGTTTTATCGATTATATCTTTTATCTCGTTTACCGAAACTCTGTTTGGGTAGGGACCATAATAATCATTCCCGTCAAAATTAAATTCGGAAGCTACCTCAATCGCAGGGAAATCATCGTTTGTTATTTTTATAAAATAACTTATCGGAAATTTTTTTAATAAAGTGTTGAACTTCGGGTTATGTATTTTTATTAATTCTGCTTCCGCAAGCAGAGCTGTTAATTCTGAGTTGGTAATCTGAAAATCCAAAGAACTTGATGCCTGAACAATTTTTTTAGATTTGCGAATTGCATTACTCATAAAATGGTTACGCACTCGTTCTTTTAGTGACTTGGCTTTCCCTATATATATTATTTTCCCTTGTGAATTTTTGAAAAAATAAACTCCCGGACGGTCTGGAATTTTGCTTAGATCATCGGCTAATTTCTTCTTTATAATTTTGAATGGCTGAGACGAAGCAAAAGATGATTGAAATGAAATTAGTTCGGAAATTGAATCAATATTATGATCTTCCCTAAGTACTTTGAACATTTTTGTGAAAACTTTTGCAGTTGCTGTTGCATCACCCAGTCCCCGATGAACATCCCGGTGTCTTATTTTTAAAAACTTTACAATGTTGCCCAACGATTTACTCGGCAGCGAAGGGAAAATTTTTCTGGCAATTTTTAGTGTGCAGATTGAAGAGTTTGTGAGCATTTCCAATTCTGATGTCAAACATTCATTCCTTAGAAATGATATGTCGAATGAAAGATTATGAGCAACTAAAACTGAATCCCCGGCAAATTGTTTTATCTTTAAATATACCTCTTCGAAATATGGAGCATCCTGAACATCTGAATTTGTAATGCCTGTCAAGTTTGTTATAAAATAGGGGACCTGGCGGCCAGGATTTATAAATGAAGAAAATGTATCAATGATTTTTCCTTTACGTAACTTGACCATCCCGATTTCAATAACTTTATCTGTTCGGGAAGATGTTCCGGTTGTTTCAAAATCAAAGACGCAATATTCTGCTTCCTCAAATGGAATTTCTTCTATTTTCTTTTCTTTTATCATTGGTGCAGCAAATTTAATCAAAAACAAAAAGATGGCGAATTTTCTTATCCACTTCATTTTAGATATATTTAAATATCAAAAGGAAGAAAATGGCAATTAATATTTTATTTATAGGCGATATTATTGGTGATCCCGGCCTTGATATTGTAAGAATGTGGCTCCCGGGACTTCAAAAAAAATACAAAACCGATTTGATTGTGGACAATGGCGAAAATGTAGCCGATGGAAAAGGCTGCACCGAAAAGGAAGCCAAGGTTTTGTTTGATCTTGGAGTAAATGTAATTACCGGCGGAAATCATACCTGGGATAAACATCAATCTCAGGAATTTTTGAAAAAGGAATCTCGAGTGATACGGCCGCTCAATTATCCAAAAGGAACATTTGGAAATGGATATTCCATTGCAGATACTCCCAAAGGTAAAGTCGCTGTTGTAAATCTTCAGGGGCGTAGTTTTATGGCTCCTATTGATTGTCCATTCAGAACTTCAGATTGGATTATATCCAAGCTCAAAAGTGAAGCGAAAATTATTTTGATTGATTTCCACGCTGAAGCTACTGCAGAAAAACTGGCATTGGCTAATTATCTTGATGGAAAAGTTTCTGCAATTGTTGGTACTCATACTCACGTGCAAACATCTGATGAAAGGATATTTGCAAATGGCACAGGTTATATTACCGATGTAGGTATGACCGGTCCTTACGATTCAGTTATTGGAATGAAAACAGATGCTGCAATAAATCGTTTTCTTTATCAAACACCGCAGAAATATCAGACTGCTACTGGGAATGTTCATTTTGCTGCTATATATTTTAAAATTGATCAGGAGTCAGGAAAAACTATAGAGCTGGAAAAAATATTTATTCCCGAATTCGAAAAGAAAGTCGAGCAAAATATTTAGGAGAAAGATATAAATGGCAGAAATTATTGATGGCAAAAAAGTAGCTGCTGATATTAAAGAAGAATTGAAAAAGAAATGCGATTGGTTAAAATCAGTGGCATTAGATGTTCCAGGATTGGTTACAATCTTAGTTGGTGATAATCCGGCATCAGAATCTTATGTGAATTCTAAAGCAAAATCATGCGACCAGGTTGGGATGCGTTCCAAAATTGAAAAATTATCGAAGGATATTTCTGAAAAAGAATTGCTGGATATTGTTCAGCGATATAATGATGACGAACAGTACCATGGCATTCTTGTTCAATTACCGCTTCCAAAACATATTAATGAAGAAAAGATTATTGAGGCAATTAATCCTCAGAAAGATGTTGATGGATTTCATCCGATTAGCGTGGGCAACCTTGTAATCGGTAGAGAAACTTTTTTCCCATGTACTCCAAATGGAATTGTTGAATTACTCAAAAGGTATAAGATTCCTACAAGCGGAAAACATGTTGTAGTTGTTGGAAGGAGTAACATTGTTGGAAAACCTGTTGCAAATATGTTACTACAGAAAAAGGATGGTGCAAATGCAGTTGTTACAATTTGTCACTCGGCCGCAAAAGATTTAACTGTTTTCACAAAGCAGGCAGATATTTTAATAGCTGCAATCGGACAGCCGAATTTTATAAAGGCTGATATGGTTAAAGAAAATGTTGTTATTATCGATGTTGGTATTAACAGGGTGGAAGATTCAACCGCAGCAAAAGGTTATAAAATTGTTGGTGATGTTGATTTCAACGATGTATTTGCTAAATCATCATACATTACTCCGGTACCTGGCGGTGTTGGACTGATGACTGTTGCGATGCTTCTACAAAACACTTTTCATGCATATATAAAAATTACTAACCAAAAATTGAATTAATGATATGGATGCATCTGTAATTGATAAAGTAATATCGGAAGTGCTTACTGAAAAAGCTCTTCAAAATTTTTATTGCACCGGAGGCACTTGTAATGGTTGGGAAAGAAATGTAACCGACCAGCCAACTGCTGTTACAAATATTATTAAAAATGGTGCTGAAAGAATTGCTGCAGGTATTGGAGCAGAAGTAGATAAGATTGATCGAAATGTTGCACGAATGATTGATCATACACTTCTTAAACCCGATGCTACTCCGGCTGAAATTAAAACCTTATGCGAAGAGGCTAGAGAATACGGCTTTGTTAGTGTATGTGTAAATCCATGCTATGTAAAATATTGTAAAGATCTGTTGAGAGGTTCATCGGTAAAGGTTTGTACTGTTATAGGGTTTCCATTGGGCGCAACAACAACAGAAGTGAAACGATCTGAAGCTGAACAGGCATTGCAAAACGGAGCTCAGGAAATTGATATGGTAATTAATATCGGAATGCTGAAGCAGTGTGAATATGATTATGTTTTTAATGATATAAATCAGGTTGTTCTTGCCGGGAAAAAATACAATGCGCTTACTAAAGTAATTTTAGAAACAGCACTTTTAACCGATGAAGAAAAAATTAAAGCTTGCGTGCTAAGTAAAAAAGCTAAAGCCGATTTTGTAAAAACCTCAACTGGGTTCAGCAAAGGAGGAGCCACAGCTGGTGATATTGCATTAATGAGATTAGTTGTTGGTTCTGCAATGGGTGTAAAAGCTTCAGGAGGAGTTAGGACAGCAGAAGATGCCCGGCAAATGATTGCTAGCGGTGCAGATAGAATTGGAGCCAGCGCGAGCGTTAAAATTGTTAGCGGCGGAGTAGCAGAGGGTTCATATTGATTTTAGATTTGCTTGTTACTAAAACTGATGATGGTTATTCCACTGATGTTCCTTCTGTAAAAGGTTGTGAAAGTTGGGCGCACGATGAAGAAGAAGCAATTTCAAAAACACTTGAACTTGTCAGATATTATCTCCAATCCCCGGACTTGAAAATTAAAATTGATCTCGCTCGTAAAGAAAAACCTGTTACTGTTTATAAACTAATCTTCGACAAGACTTAATGAGAAAATTCAAAACCGAAAAAAGATTAGAAAAAATTACACGCACTGCAAATTGGAGACAGGAAACTTTAACGGTAATTTTTGAAAATATTCATGATCCGCATAATGTAAGTGCAATTATTAGATCATGCGATGCTGTCGGTGTTCAAAAAGTAGGACTTGTTTATACGAATGAAGAATTTCCAAAACTGAGCAAGGTAACATCATCATCAGCAAATAAATGGATCGATGTTAAAAAATATAAGTCGGTTAAAGAGTGCTGCGATGATTTGCATTTACAAGGATTCAAAATCTATGCAAGTATGCTTGACGAAAAAGCATCTTCTTTATATGAACTTGATTGGACAGAAAAAGTAGCAATCGTGATGGGTAATGAACATCGTGGAATTTCTGATGAATTTCAAAAAATGTGTGATAAAACTTTCTTTATACCAATGAGAGGTATGATTCAAAGTTTAAACGTATCCGTTGCTGCCGCAGTAACTCTGTATGAAGCGCAGAGACAAAGAACTTTGAAGGGAATGTACAGCCAAAATTCTTTTTCAGCAGAAGAAGTTGAAAAACTAATTGATAGATGGTGTGACAAATGATCCAGAAATTTGAAATGATTAAAAGCTTGCGGGGAACTCTTAATCTTGCCGGTGATAAATCAATTTCTCATCGTGCAGTTATGTTTGCTTCATTGGCTGAAGGGGAATCTATAATTTATAATTGTTCCGAGTCTGAAGATGTTACCTCGACAATTAATTGCTTTTCAAAAATGGGCTGTAAATTTGAAAGAGATGGAAATACAATAAAAGTGTTGGGAAAAGGTTTTAAAAATCTTCAACAACCTTCAGATGATTTAGATGCCGGTAATTCCGGTACTACAACAAGATTAATTAGTGGAATTTTAGCTGCACAAAATTTTCAATCGACAATTATTGGCGATGAATCCTTATCCAAACGACCGATGCGCCGAATTACCGAGCCGTTAAAACTTATGGGTGCGGTTCTAAAACCATCGGATGAAGGAACATTGCCGATGACAATTTATCCATCTAGTAAAATCAAACCAGTTGAATATACTTTCCAGGTTGCAAGTGCCCAGGTTAAAAGTGCTATGATTTTACTTGCAATACATCTTGATGAGGAGTCAGTTTTTATTGAACCTGTTCCTACAAGAAACCACACTGAATTAATGCTGGGATTGAAAACCATTCCTTCAGAAAATGGTATCAAGATATTCGCATCAAAGAAAAATTATCCGGTGTCTAAAGTATTTACTGTACCATCTGATATTTCAAGTGCATCATTTTTTATTGTTGCCGGACTGATTACTCAAAATTCCGAAATCATTATTAAACATGTTTCTCTTAATCCTACAAGAACAGGAATTATAACTGTGCTTCGGAATATGGGTGGCCAAATAGAAATATTTAACGAACATGATGAGGGTGGGGAAAAAGTTGGTGATCTTAAAGTATCTTCAAGCGATTTAACAAATATTGAAATACCGAAAGAAATTATTCCAAACATCATTGATGAAATTCCTATTTTAAGCGTTGCCGGGGTATTCGCTAAAGGTAAATTTACCATCAGAAATTCACATGAGTTAAGAGTAAAGGAATCTGATAGAATAAGTTCTGTCTGCGAGAATTTTAAACGTGCTGGTTTGAATGTAGTTGAATTTGAGGATGGTTTTGAAGTTGATGGTGAATTAACAACTTCTCATGTAGAGTTTGAAACTTACTTTGATCATAGAATTGCTATGGCATTTGGAATTTTAGCTTCAAAAATGGAAAATGGTGCAAGCGTTAGAGATTTCGAACATGTGGGAATTTCAAATCCGAAATTTATTATTCAAATGAATGGACTGTCTCACAATTCCAATATTTGATGTTCGAATTTATTTATCTCCAAGTTATCAAATAACCACTTCAAAAAATCCATTCCATATTTGTTTACAAAATAAATGAAATTGATTTCTCTTTCCTGCAAACTGCTGTTTGGGAAAAGTATATTACGAACCTTTGTTAACTGGCGAATTGAAGTATCATATTTCCTTTTTTCAGCATCACTAGCTTTATTTTTCAGATAATCTAAAGTTTGCTCAATTCTCTGTTTGGATTTTTCTGATAGATCGAGAAGAGTTCTGTCTATTGATTGAAGTTTTTCAGAAATCCTATCAAAGTATGGTCCCAATTCTTCAGAATATTTCGAAAAGAGATTTTCCAGATTAACATCAGATGAAGCATCAACAATCTTTTGAATTAATTCCTTTTCGTCTGTAAAAATATCTTTGTATGTCAGGTTTAGTTTATTCAATACTTTATTGACGCCTTGTTCTACAATAGTTGCACTTGAGCGTGGATAAATAAACGGTTCTTCCAAATCAAATGATTCATAAAGAGGATTGACCTGTGCGAAGTAACTGATCTCACCAGGGCCGGCAATGTAAAATCCAGTTTGAAATAAATAATCCTGGCAGATTGGGCGAAGCAGAACATTAGGACTAAATCGTTCCGGGTTATTTTCAATCTGATTCATTAATTCGTCAAATGTAAATTTCTTCCTTTTACCTTTTAGTCTAAATTCACCGGAGTCAGTTGGTTCAATCAATAATCTTTCTTTTTCGTCAACATAAAATAAATTTATAGCTTTTACTTTTACCTGTGCATGATAAACTTCTTCAAGTTCGGCGCTTCTTTCAACAAGAGTTAAAGACTGGGTTGCGAAATCTTCAATTGCTTTTCTAAATACTGGAGCCAGTATTTTTTTAGCTGATTGATCAAGAGGATTAAAAACTACTAGGCCATGCTGATCAAACAAATTAATCATCAATTCTCTGAAAGATTCGAGAAAAGTTCTTCCTGGCTGATAAATTGTTTTCAGGAAATCTACAAGTGAAGCTTTAAATTCGGATTCTCTCAAAGAATTACTAAGGTTATCAAAAATTATATTGAGGTTCTCATTAAACTTCAAATTACCAATTGAACCACGATTTAATTCTTCGCCAAGTCCGTCATCATAACTTAATGATATCAAACCGTTTTCATTATTTAATACGGATATTGATCTAACTTCATCATAATCATGATCATCACCTTCGAGCCAAAAAACAGGGACAAAATTATATTCTTCGAAATTTTCTTTTAGGAACTGGCATAATTTGATTGCAGAAATAGTTTTGTAAAAAGTGTAAAGTGGTCCTCCAAATAAACCCAGCTGCTGACCAGTTACAATTGCTATGGTTTTGGGATATGAAAGTAATTCAATATTCTGCTGGGTTAGTTTTCCGGGTTTCTGATCAGCATACTGCT
>DAIEQP010000236.1 GCA_027347805.1 Ignavibacteria bacterium
CTCACAGGGGCATTCCTACCTGCTTGTCTGCGCTATTATTTTTATGTTTGGTATTGTAGCAGCAATTGCAATCAGGTATTTGGAGAAGAAAAAATTTATAAGTGAAATTACAAAGCAAAAAAATGAGGTAGAGGAATTAAACAAAAATCTAAGCGAGGCAAACAAGAAACTATATGAAATTATTTCAACACGGGACAAATTTGTATCAATAATTGCTCACGAATTGAAGAGTCCATTTAATTCTATTATCGGCTTTTCGGAAATAATTGCCGAAGAGACTAAAGAACTTTCGGATGATGAAATTATTGAGTATGCAAACAGCATCAGGGATTCATCTAAAAACACACTTCTGTTGTTACAAAATTTACTGGATTGGGGCCGGGCACAAACAGGAGCGATGAAAATCGATAAAGCCCCTCATTCATTATTGGAAATTGTTCTTGAAAACATCCGGTTATATAAATTGGCGGCTGAAAGGAAAAAGATAAATTTTGTTAATAATGTATCTAAAGATGTAATTGTATATGCGGACGAATCAATGGTAAGCGCAATAGTCAGAAACCTAATCGGCAATGCGATAAAATTCACAATGAGCGGAACAGTGACAATTGATGCGGTGAAATCAAACGGTTATGCGGAAGTCTCGGTTACGGATACAGGTATTGGAATATCAGAAGAAACAATTAGAAAATTGTTGCATGTTGATTCATTCTATACAACCAGAGGAACCGAAAACGAAAAAGGAACGGGGCTGGGACTAACCCTTGTGAAAGAGTTTGTTTCTAAAAATGGAGGCAAGCTTAAAGTGATTAGTGAAGTTGGACAGGGAAGCAAGTTCTCTTTCACTCTTCCATTATATAAATAGTTTTTTGATCAGAAGGATTTTTTATTGAAAACAATTTCTTTTATTCTTCACGGCAAACATCTCCACAAACATAGCATTCAAAAAGAAGCACAAGATGTTTTTGAAAATGAGTTCAATTTAATTTTCCATACAACACAATCAAGCCGGCAGGCGGAGGAGCTTGCGCGAGAAGCTGTTAACGACGGTACAAATTATTTAATTGCTGTCGGCGGCGATGGAACGATGCACGAAGTAATAAACGGGATAATGACCTGCTCAAAAGAAAAAAGAGAAAATTTAATAGTCGGGCTTCTTCCCGTTGGCAGCGGAAATGATTTTGCCAGATCAATGAAACTGTCTAAACAGGTAGCGGATTTATATTCAATGATTAAAAACGACAAGCACAATAAAATTGATGTTGGTATGATTGAATGCAGAAACATGAAGGATGAAAAAAAAACCGTATATTTTTCTAACATTGCTGATGTTGGTTTGGGAGCCGAGGTTGCCAAGAAAGTAAATGAAGGAAATAAAACATACGGACCAAATCTCGCATTCTTTTCCGCTACGCTCACAACTTTTCTCGAATACAAAAAGAAAAAAGTTAGAATTACCTCCGAAGGTTTTAATTATGAAGGCAACATTCTGATTTTATGTTTGGCAAATGCAAAATACTTTGGAAGCGGTCTGGGTATAGCCCCGCACGCTGATTTTAATGATGGCAAAATTGCAATTACGCTAGCGGGTGATGTTACGCTTACAGATTATTTAAAAAATATTTTTAAAATCAGGAAATGCCAGATTGTCAATCATCCTCAAATACAATACGGCAAAGTTGATTCAATATTAGTTGAACCCATCGGACAGCCCTGTTTAATTGAAGCAGATGGAGAAATGATAGGAAAAATTCCCCTGAAGGCGCAAATGCTGAAAGAAGAAATTAATTTTCTTACAGATGTCCTGGAATAAAATAGTTTAGCGGTTCATATATTTCCAATTTCTTGGTTTTCCTTCTTTAAGCCATTCGATTGATGTAGCCATTCTTTTGTTTCTGGTTTCATCCGTTTTTGCTTCGGTAATCCACTCAACATATTCTTTTTTGTGAGAGTATGAAAAATTATTGAATGTTTCGAATGCCGCTTTATTTTTTTTCAATAATTTCAAAAAATAATCTGGAACAACTAGTTCTTTCTTTTCCTTCGGTTTTGATTTAACGGGTAATTTAATGCCATCGTCATTTAGCTTAGCCGCTTCCTTTAAATAAGAGATTAAAACTTTATCTGCCGGTAAATCTTTTAGTGAAGTAATTTTACCCAGATGTCCCATTGCGGTTTCGGCCTTTGCATTTTGTATTAGCTTCAGATCTTTCATCAACGCGGCTTTCCAAAATCCGATTGCGCAATGCTGTTTAAACGCGGCCATTGTGCAAAATGGACCTTTATAATCAAAACTGGCAAATCCCCATTTAATTTTTTCTTCAACATCCGGGCAGGCTTTATGAACAAGTCCTCTAAAGTGCTCCAATATTGGTTTTGCAAACTCCTGTGATTTGGCAATATAAGCATCAATTCTTGGATCTTTTTTGCCCATAAAATTTCCCTTTACAATATTTTTGTTTTAGGAAACTCAAAATATTATTGGTAAGAATCAAGAGAAGAGTTACTTTAATAAACACAAAAAGAAAAGAAACATATGCGGTTCAAACTTTATATTGAATTCGAAGGCACTCGATACAGCGGTTGGCAGATGCAGAAAAACGCAAAGAGCGTTCAGGGCAAGCTTGTTGAAGTTGCAGAGAAAGTTTTTAAACAAAACAAAGTGGAAGTTCAGGGTTCAGGTAGAACCGATGCGGGTGTTCATGCAATTTGCCAGGTTGCACATATGGAAGTTAATACAATGCTTGCGCCGGAAATAATCAGAATGAAAATGAATGACGAATTACCTGCCGACATTAATATTCTGGAAGTTGAAAAAGCGCATCCGAAATTTCATGCGCGCCACGATGCAAAAAGCAGAAGTTATATTTATCAAATTTCAACAAGAAGAACAGCGTTTGGAAAACCGTTTGTATGGTGGATTAAAGATAATCTAAGTTTTGAAAAGATGAACAGAGCGGCTAAACTTTTTGAGGGAATGCATGATTTTGTTTCTTTTGCAGATAAAGATGAAACCGAAAAATCAACAAAAGTTTTTATTGAGCAGGTTAGTTTAAAACGGGACGGCGACATGATACTTATTCGTGTTGTCGGTTCGCACTTTTTATGGAAACAGGTTAGACGAATGGTGGGCGTGCTTGTAGAAATAGGCCGGGGCAAACTAACCGAAAAAGATTTAATTAAATATCTGGAAAAAGATTCTAAGGAACCGGCACAATACACCGCCCCTCCAAGCGGTTTGTTTCTAGAAAAAATTACTTATGATAACCAGAAGCTGGATATAAATTTTTCGCCAATGATAGATGTAAAATCATACATCGCTTCCAAATCAAAATAATATTTATTTAAGTTCTTTTATGTAGCATCTTCTTCTTCTGTGCTGGCGTTTACCGTAGAAGCGCCATTGTGCCTGAACTTTAGAGTTTGTTTCCATTTCTGGATTAGATTCTACAACGCGGATTTTATATTTAGCAAACACTTTGTTCATGTGACAAATTAAAATTGCATTTACGCCCTTGTCCTGATAATCTGGCCTAACGCCGGTTAAATATAAATCAGCGCGATCAGTTTTATTCATTGCCCGCAGAATGTGAATAATTCCAAACGGCAAAATTCTTCCTTTCGCCTTTTGAAATGCCCGGGACATTGAAGGCATCGTAATTCCGAAGGCAATTACTTTGTTGTTTTCGTCAAGCACTACCGGAACAAATTCCGGTTTAATAAATCCGAAATATTGTTTTACGTACAGATCAATTTGTTTGCTCGTTAGAGGAACAAATCCGTAAATATTTGAATAAGCGGAATTAAGCACATCAAATATTTCATGCGCATAGGGAAGAAAATCTTTAGAACTTTTTGCCTTCAGCAATCGTAGTTTGTAACGCTGTTTAACAACTTCAGAGATTCGTTCAATTTTTTCTGGAATTTCGTTTGTCGGGTTAAGAAGAAATTCGATCCAGTCGTTGTCCTTTGTATAACCAAGTTTTTCAATGTGATTACTGTAGTAGGGATAATTATAAATTGTTGCAATTGTTCCCAACTCATCAAAGCCTTCAACAAGCATTCCTTCCGGATCCATATCGGTAAATCCGAGTGGTCCGTGAACAGCTTCGGCATTTTTTTCTTTTGCCCACTTCTCAACTGTTTTAATTAATTCAGCCGAAACTTCTTCGTCGTCAACAAAATCAATGTATCCGAACCGCACTAAGTTTCTATTTACTTTTTGGTTGAATGAATTGTTGATGATCGCGGCAATTCTACCTGCTAATTTTCCGTCTTTATATGCCAGCCAATATTTTGCTTCACAAAAATCAAAAGCAGGATTTTTATCTTTTCTGAAATTATTAAACTCATCCATAAACAATGGCGGAACCCAGTATTTATTTCCGGCATATAGTTTAAAAGGAAATTTGATGAATTTTTTTAAATCCCCTTTTTCAACAACTTCTTTAATCAAAACGCTCATTATTTTCCTTTTTAGTTGGCTACGGTTTAGTCGTATGAAAAGATATTTTGCCCTATAAGATATCTTTAAAAATTCGAGAAAGAAAATTGATTTTAGAATTAGTTAACTTCGCCGACAAAATTAATTTAGGGTAGTTTTTACGGTGACCAACAAAATTTCTCTGTACTGGAAACCACTATTTGCGGTATTTGTTTGGGGTCTATCATTCATTGCAACAAAAAGTGTTTTGCCTGAAATAAATCCCGAAGTAATTGTTTTTATTCGCCAAATTCTGGGAGCCTCGTTCTTGTTGGTGGTTGCTTTAAAACAAAAAAGAAGTTTTAAGATTAATCTGAAAGATCACAAATGGGTTTTTCTGCTTGCGTTAATTGCTTGTGCGCATCTTTGGATTCAGGTGACAGGGCTGCAATGGACAAGTGCTTCTAATACTGGATGGATAATTGGAATTACACCGGTATTTATGACGATACTCGCTTTGCTTTTTTTCAAAGAAAAAATTATCAGAACGCAATTGTTCGGCATCATAATTTCATTTATCGGACTGGTTCTGTTAGTCAGTAAAGGAGATTTTACTTCATTGGATTTAATAAATAATCGTGGTGATGTTTTAATAATTTCAAGCAGTTTAACCTGGTCTATCTATTCACTTGCAAGCAAAAAAGCGACCTTAAATTATTCTCCGGTTATGACAACGCTTTACCTGTTCATAATAGTTGCCATAGTTATTTCGCCATTTGCCGTTAATCAGGAAAACATAAAAGCGATATTAAATTTGTCATTTAACGGCTGGCTAGCGATTTTATTTCTGGGAATTTTATGTTCAGGAGTTGCCTATACTCTTTGGGCGCAATCTCTAACAGAGATGAGTGCCTCGCGGGTAGGCGCATTTCTTTATATAGAACCGTTTGTTACATTTTTCGGATCATGGCTTCTTCTTAACGAGAAACTCACCTTAATTACGCTTGTAAGCGGGCTAATAATTATCGGGGGAGTTGTTTTGTTAAACAGGAAATAACCTTCTAAAGACGAATTGTAAATGTTGTTTCTTCGCCGGGTTTTGATTGCACCCAAATGTTTCCGCCATGCGCGCGGATTATGCTTTGTGAAATGCTCAGTCCAATACCCGAACCTTCTTGTTTTGTTGTAAAGAAGGGAATAAAAACTTTATCAAGCACATCTTCCGAAATCCCGCAGCCATTGTCGGTAACTTTTAACACAGCTCTTCCTCTCTCGTTGATTTCGGCGGATAGCAGAATATTTCCTCCTTCCGTTCTTTTTAACACGTAGGCAGAATTATTAACTAAATTAATCAGCACATGTTCGATAAGATCCGGATCAACAATTATTTCCATATTCTCCGGAACAACTGAAACAGACAGTTGAATTTTGAAAGAAGAAATCAGCTGCTCGCTTAAAAGCCGCACACGGTAAAATAATTCTAACACAGAAACGGTTTGAAAATTTGGTTTTGGAATTTTCGAAATGTCCCTGAACTTATTAACAAAATTAGTAAGCCCGTTACTTCTGCGCTGAATTGTGCTTAATGCGTTTTCTATATCGCCGAGTGAATCTTTGTTAATCTTTTCCTTATTCGAATTTTTAATAATATCAGCTGCGGTTGATGCGAGAGAAGATATAGGCGTAATGGAGTTC
>DAIEQP010000238.1 GCA_027347805.1 Ignavibacteria bacterium
GTAAAGATTATTTCATTTCCATTTGGTGAAAATGCAGGATCATTATCGCTGAAAATATCATTCGTAAGATTTGTTACGTTCTGAGTTGTAAAATCATATAAATAAATATCTGATTGATTTGCAGTTTGTCCAACGAAAGCAAGTTTATTTCCATCTTTAGACCAGCTCATCGATTCGATGCTTGACATTTGAACAGGGAGTTCATACATCTCCTCAGTTTCGGTATTTATAATGGAAATAACATCGTGTCCGCCGGACTTAGATGATAATGCAATTCTTTTATTATCAGGAGCCCAAGTCATAGAAGGATGAAGCAGATTTAACTCTTCAAAATCAGTTGTCTTTCCGCTTTCAACAATTTTCTTTAAAATTTTCCCTTCAACTGCATCCATAATATATACATCTAAATAAACATCACGATCGGAAATAAAAGCAATTTTATCACCCTGTGGAGAAATTGCCGGTCCAGTATTATAGAATCCACCGACCTTTTTATTATCTGTTAATCGTTTTGCAAATACATCAGGATCTTGAAGGTCTTTTATATCTGGCCAGAATTGCTTCTTTACACTTTTTTTCCAACGTTCATTAAGTTCTTCCAGGTTAATACCAATTGCTGCTTTTAATCCCTGCTCTAGTCCACCGAGTGATTGAATCTTAGCCATCAGTTCGCCGATTTTCTGGCGGCCGTAAGTATCAGAAATAAATTTGAATAAAGACTGACCGCCGCGGTAAGCGAGATATCCATCCAAGCGAGGTATATCAGGTAATGCATCACTCATAATTGCATTGCGTATAAACATATCTGTATTCGTTTCCCATCCTTGCGATAAATATTCGGCAGAACCTTCCCAGAACCAGGTGGGCAATTGCAAAGTAATTCCTCTTGAAACAATATTTTGAATTGTACCGCCGTAATACATATCGCGCATTACTGCATGAACTAGTTCATGTGCAATTACATGCTGAAATTTTTTATATGAACCTTCGAATGGAAATACAACACGATTTTTAAACGGCTCTGTAAATCCGCCAGTACCTCTTGTCAGATATTCATCAGTTACATTTGTTTCTTGAAATTCGTTATGAGAATTATACACAATAAGACTAATTCTGTTAGCGATTTGGTAATTGATATCGCCTTGAATTTTTAATAAGGCTTTCTCAGATTCGGCTGCTGTAAATTCGGCAATCGATTCAGCACCTCTTATGAAATAAATATCAAAATGTTTTGTCTGTATAAAATACCAGTCGGGGTCTTTGTAGTTAACCTTGTTTTGGCCGAATTGCGCAAAGATTTGCAACCCGCAAAAAATATATATAATAAGAAATGCAAATTTGAATTTCATATTAATCCTTTGTTAAGTGATCAATCACTCAAAATAAAATCTACTTCACGTTTTTCCTGATCGACGCGGATCAGCCTTACGTTTATCTTATCGCCAAGACGATATCTTTTCTTTGTCCGTCTGCCGGTAATGCAATAATTTTTCTCATCAAATGAATAATAGTCATCATCAAGATCTCTGAATTTTATCAATCCTTCTGCCAAGGTTGTACTCAACTCAACAAAAATTCCAAAGTGCATAATTCCAGAAATCACACCATGAAATTCTTCTCCAATTTTACTCTTTAAGTATTCAATCTGTTTCAATTTTACGGACTCGCGTTCAGCACTTATTGCACTTCTTTCCTTTGCAGATGAATGATCACAAATTTCTTCCAATTCTTCCAGAGATAAATTTTTACCTTCTTTATCAATATAATGATGAATAAGCTTATGAACTATTAGATCGGGGAATCTTCGAATCGGCGAAGTAAAGTGAGTATAATATTTAAAACCCAATCCGTAATGTCCAATATTTTCCGTTGTGTAAATTGCTTTAGCCATTGATCTGATAGCTATTTCATTAACAACAGCTTCTTCTTCTGTACCTTTTATTTCATCTAACAAAGTTTGAAACTGTTTTGATTTGTTGGCAGCTGAAGGATCAAAGTGAAATCCAAGCGATTTAACAAATCTTGCAAACTCCGTAACTTTTTCTTTATCAGGAGTATCATGCACTCTATAAACAAAAGGAGTACCTAATTGGTTCTTTTTCGGTTTAACATGCCCGGCTACTATTTGATTGGCGAGTAACATTAGCTCTTCAATCAAATTATGGCTTTCCCGAACTTCCTTTATTTTAATTTCAAGTGGAACTCCATTTTTATCTAATTTAAAGACAACTTCAGGTGAAAAAAAGTTTATACTTCCTTTTTTCATTCTGTTAGCGCGGAGTGTCTTTGAAATTTTGTTCAGGAGTAAAATCTCTTCTGAAAATTCTCCTTTACCTGATTCAATTATTTTCTGGACTTCATCATAAGTGAATCTTCTTTTGCTGTTAATTACTGATTTTTTGATTTCGTAAGATAAAAGTTTTCCGCGCGGAGTAAGCTCTGCAATCACCGAATAAGTTAAACGATCTTCGTTTGGAACAAGTGAACAAATTCTATTAGACAGTTTTTCTGGAAGCATCGGAATTACTTTCCCGACGATATAAACGCTTGTTGCTCTTTCAAGTGCTTCATCAAAAATATGTGTGCCTTCTCTTACAAAATGACTTACATCAGCAATATGAATTCCAACTTTATAATTCCCATTATCAAGAACGTCAACAGAGACGGCATCATCAAAATCTTTAGCATCATCCGGATCAATAGTAATTATATTTTTTTCTCTTAAATCAAGTCGTCGTTTTATTTCACTTACAGGTATTTGATCGGAAATAGCTTCTGCTTCTCGTAAGGTTTCTTTCGAAAATTTATATGGTAGATTGAATTCTCTTGCTATGGAAGCAATCTCTGCATCGTAACTGCCTGACTTACCCAAAATTTCGCTAACTATGCCTTCGGGATTTTTGTGCTTTAATTCCCAGAATAAATTTTTGACAACAACTTTATCCCCGATTTTTGCACCTTTGAGATTTTCATTTGCTATAAAAACTTCACGATGAACCTTATCGTCGTCTGCAGTAACATAAAAAGATGCTTTACTTTTCTTAAGTGTTCCAACAATTTCACTTCTTCCACGTTCAAGTATTTTTACAATTTCACCTTCAAGGTTCTTCCCCCGTTTCGTATCAACTAGATTTATTTCAACCTTATCTCCATCCAGTGCAGTCCCAAGATTCTTTCCGGCAATAAAAACATCTTTTATATTACTGCTGTTCATTGTTACAAAAGCATAATCGCCTTGATTAATAATCTGCACAATACCAATTAATTTCTCTGCATCATTTTTAATCAGCTCATAACGTTTACCTGTTTTTTCAAGAAAGCCCTCTTCGGTAAGTTTAAAGAGAAAATGCTTCATTTCCGCATAAGCATAATCATCTTTAACATCCAGCATTTTTGCAATCTCTTTTGATTTAAGACGCATGCCGGGATTGTTTTTAAATAATGCCTTTATTTCTTTTTTCATTAGAACTCGAATTTATATTTGAGGGCCATTTCAAGAATTTTTTCGTCAAGACTATAACTTTTTGCCAATGGGTCTTTCCTTTCAAACCTGATATTTAAATTAGTAGGGAAGAATCTGTATTGAAGCATAAAGTTTGCCGTTGCGATATTATTAAATGTTTCGGTTGATCCACCAAAAGAGTAAGTAAAGTTTTCGATTCTACCGCCAAGACTGAATTTGTATGTCTCTCCGGTCTGATTTATCGAAATGTTATTTACAAGATCTCCAACTGTTGAATTAACAAAGCTTGATAAGAGAGAACCAAAAAATGAAGTTGCCGCACTTCCTAAACTACCGATTGCAGTTTTATTTGCAACAGCAGTTTTATCCTGAGCAGTTAAATCATTTTTAAATTTACCACTGATTATGAAAGATAATGCATCAGCATAATCGTAGCGTGGATCTTTAACGTTTCTTTGAATATTATCTGCTCCGATGTAGACTCCTAATGCATTCTGATCGGTTGCTAAAGTTTTCCCTAAATCGAATACTGACCCATAAATTTTAATTTTAACAGCAGCTGGTTCTGGTTTATTATCGAGAGATCTAGGGTCATAATAATCTGCTGTATAGGTAGAAATTATATCAAGATTTGGATTTGTAACATCGTCTTCAAATCGTAATGTACCGGTGGCATCAAATGTTTTAAAAAATTCCAGTCTGGAACCGGGAAGTAGTTCAAATCTTCCTTGAGCATGAGGCTCATTATTGATACTCTCATATTTCATACTGCCTTTCATTTCAACAATCAGTTTCTGATTAAATGCTTGTGCTAAAATGAATGTAAGCCTAGATTCTTTTCCTGAAGTAATACCCATCTCATAATCAAGATCGAATTTGCGCTCAGTGGTTGAAGCTATCTGATCCTGTAAAGATTTTTCTCTATCCAAAATATTTTGGAAACGTATTTGTTCTTTGTCAATCTTCGATGAATCAACCAGATAAATTAAATTAACATTCCTGTTCGATGTTAATCCTTCTTCACGTCCCGTCGTATAAAATAGATCTGTTTTCTCCATCAGCATATTACCTTTGAAGAAAAACTTTTCTCCCTTTTTTGTAAGTGTCCAGTCGCCGTCTGTGCTGACTTTTAAATCCCCATAAAAAAATGGACTTATTGCTTGAGTCCTCTGACCTAGCAGCGCTATATCTCCGAAGAAGCGGAGATTAACATCTTTCATTTTAAATCCATCGAACATTATGGTACCGAGGCCTTTAATTTCACCTGGATAATTTGTTCCTCCCGCATTTGCGCAAATTAAACTATCTACGCGAAGACCTTTCCCTTTGAAAATAACTTTTGCGCCGCAGCTGTAATCGAGATTGTTAAAAACAGACTTGAAGAATCCATCTTTCAAATTGATGAATCCAGAATAATCTGGTGAATCAACAGAACCGGAAATTTGCAGATCTGCATTTAAGATCCCGGACTGATCGGTTATTCCCGGAATTATTCTGCCAAGTTGACTAAGATTGAAATTATCGGAGGTGAGTCGAATGTCAACCGGTTCTGATTTCAGGAATCTTTCCTTTACAGATGCAAAACTTAAATCAATAGGGAAGGTTCCGTTAAAAAGAAATAAAGGTTTCTGCTCGTTACGCTTCTCATCTAGAAAAGCGAAATTGGTTTTCATTTTTTTGTTTTCGTATGTAAGATAACCTTTAATATTTCCAAGTTTATTCCCTTCCAAAGAAAGATCGTTTGCATGATACAGCACATTTATAATTGGATTTTCAAACTTACCTTCAATTCTGGCAATAACACTTCCATCAGCTTTTAGTTTGGAGTTTTTTATTCCCAGGAAATATTTTTCCAAAATATCCCCGGAAATTTTAGAAGCTGTAAAAGTTAAATTTTGATTTCCTGTGTTCTCAATTAAACCAGTTGCACTCAACATTGAAGTGTCTCTGAACATCTTGAAATCATTGATCCTGAAAAACTGCGGATTAAATGAAGCCTTAAGCGTGTCTTTGTTTTGCCATTCAATTCCGTCATAATTGACGTTCAAATTGCTGATCATGAATTTTTGTTCGCCTGGTGTCATAAAAATAATTCCGTCACCATCGGTTTTAATTAAGTCATCATAATTGGCAGATATATTAAAGAATATTTTACTCTGGTTGAATGTAACATCGGCACTCAGTGATTTAATATTACTTCCCGAATAAAATCTCTTTCCTGTTATTGAGGCTGATCCGAAAAGTTTATCGAATGAATTCGACCTGTTATCACGGGTAAAATTAAAATCTCCTGTAAAATCAGAAAGATAAATTGTTGTGCCTTTCTGCATCATAATTATATAATCAAGGTTCATTTTGTTTGAGACAGAGAAATTCTGATTTTTATTCGTGACAGTTCCGCTTCCCGAACCAGAAATATCCAACTGATCATTTCCCATCAGCAGAGCCACCAATTTGAAGTCTTTGAATTTGAAATCGTAATTGAATTTCAAATCCTCATTAACAATTTCAGGTATTACAGAAGAAATTGTATCCTTGATTTCAGGTTTGTTAATAACGGAGAGGGGATTTAATTCAACAATTTTTTTCGAAATTATTTCAGAAATTGTTCTTGATTCATAACTTATAAGATCAATTGCTTTCTTCAAAGAATAAGTCCCATCGATTTTAAAATCGACAAAATCCGAGGATAATAATATTTCTCTGTGATCAGATTCTTTTTTGATTTTTGCTTCAACAAGTGAAGAGTTGATCCACTTATTTTGAAAATATGATGAATCAATCCCAAAAGAAAAAGTTGCATTTATATCATCCGGATTAATGCTTTTGCCTTCAAGACTAAAATAAAGATTCAACTTGCTGTTAAACTTATCATCGTTTGCAAATTTTGCAAGAT
>DAIEQP010000257.1 GCA_027347805.1 Ignavibacteria bacterium
GATGTATGGAAAGAAGAAGAAAAAATATACGCGAGCAAGTATAAAATTAAATTAATTCCCACACAGGTTTTTCTTGATGAAAACGGAAAAGAATTCTTTCGTCATGAAGGATTTTATCCTGAAAAAGAAATAGACAAATTATTAATCAAAAGAGGATTAAAAATTGTTAAAGGAAATTAATTGTTATGATCGATTCTCTTTTCAATTTTCTAAGTGAGGCGCTTTATTCCGGATTCTTGCTTTCAATTTTAGCATCATTTGGATGGGGAATACTGAGTATTCTACTAAGTCCCTGTCATCTAACTAGTATCCCATTAGTTATTGGTTATATCAATTCACAAGGAAGTATTTCATTCAGAAGAACATTCTACATTTCGCTTGTATTTGCTATTGGTATTTTGATTACAATCGCAATTTTGGGAATTATCACGGTTTCAATGGGCCGATTGATGGGAGACATTGGTAAAATTGGAAATATCCTTGTTGCTGGAATTTTCTTCTTGGTAGGGTTTTACTTGCTTGACATAATAAATCTACCCTGGGAAAAAATGCAATTGAAAAAAACAAAGAAGAAAGGAATATATGCCGCATTAATACTTGGTTTAATGTTCGGAATTGGATTGGGCCCATGTACTTTTGCATTTATGGCTCCGGTGCTGGGGCTGGCTTTTGAAACTTCACAAACGAATATTTTAGCTTCAGTAGTTTTACTTACAGCGTTTGCTGTTGGGCATTGCTCGGTAATTATTGTTTCCGGTACGGCAACAAAGAAAGTTCAGCAATATTTAAACTGGACAGAAAATTCTCATGCAGTTAGTATAATAAAAAAGATTTGTGGTGCACTTGTTATGCTTGGAGGAATCTACTTGGTTTACACCAATATATAAATTTAAGAGCTTTATGACCATTGAACAGTTATATATTGATTTGAGAGCCCGATTGAAATACTTTATTTCAACAAAAGTAAAAGATCAGATGCTGGTAGAAGATATACTTCACGATGTGTTTATAAGGATTCATCAGAACATATACGCGCTTAAAGAACAAGGTAAAATTGAAAGCTGGGTCTTTCAGATAACAAGAAATGCAATTGCTGACCATTATAGGAAAACTAAACCGCGAAATGATTTTGAAGTTGAGCAGATACCCGATAGCAAGAAAGAAGAAACAAATGAAAGGCACAAACAAGCAAGTAAATTTTTAGTAGAGCTCTTGAGTGAACTTCCGGAAAAATATCGGGAAGCAATATTTTATACTGAATTTGAAGGATTCACACAAAAGCAGCTCGCCGAAAAAATGAATATCTCGCTGACAGGTGCAAAAAGCCGTGTACAGCGGGCAAAAAAATTGCTTCGAGATCTGCTGCTACGCTGCTGTCATTTTGAATATGATAAATATGGAACTGTTATTGATTATTGCAAAGTATGCTGCTGTTGTAATCTTAAAAATTAATTGCGTCCTTTTAGTTGATTCTCCGTCTTCTTGTTGAAATAAAACAATAATTAGACGGAGGAAAAAATGTTCATTGAATTATTAAAAATTGCCGATTTCATGTGGAAAAACTTTTTGCATGTTTGGCCATATCTCTTGATATCTGTACCGGCGGCTGTTGCAATCAATATGTCGGGTATAGCAAAACATATATCAAAGGTTTTCAATAAGAAGCCGCTGATTTCAATATTACTTGCAACAACTGTTGGTGCTTTCAGCCCATTCTGCTCATGCGGAGTAATACCAGTAATTGCATCTATGTTAATTGCAGGAGTACCGCTCGCACCGGTAATGTCTTTCTGGCTTGCTTCTCCATCGATGGATCCAGAAATCTTTTTCTTAAGTGTTTCGGTGCTTGGCTGGAAGTTAGGAGTTTGGCGTTTAGCGTCAACATTCGGAATGAGTTTAATCTCAGGATTAATAACACATTACTTGGTTAAAAAGAATTGGATTAAAAACGATGAGATAATAAAAGCATATTCTTTTTCCGCTAGGGAAAAGAGCAAAGTATCACCAATTTTATTATTCCGTAAAATGAAAGACAAAATATTTTCAGGTAAAAAGCCGTTGGCATTTGCAACTGGAGTAATTAATGGTTTTAGAAATGGATATGGATTAGCAGATAATCCTTCCAGCAGTGGAAGAGTAGCACAAATCCTGATTCCGCCAAAATTTTATTCTGAAAATATACCAGTAGAAAAAATAAAAATCGGCTGCTGTGATGATATTGTTCTGGAAATGAATAAAGATGAATTAGATGAGTGCGGCTGCAACAATGAATGCTCAAATAAGGGTGAGCTTTATTCTGATTGCGGCTGCGGTGAAGTGAATGATAAAGAAAATGGTTTCAGAAATAAATTAATGCGTGAAACAGCTAAAGCAACAAGAATGGTAATCAAATTTATGCTGCTTGCTTTTTTTCTGGAAGCACTTATAATATTTTATGTGCCGCAAAATTGGATTTCATTACTGCTGGGATCTAATAATTATTTTTCAATTGTTTGGGCTGCATTAATTGGAGTTCCTGTTTACACTAGTTCTATTCCCGCTCTTGCATTGGTCGGCGGGCTAATTAGCAAAGGTATGCTGCCTGCAGCAGGATTAGCATTTTTAATTTCGGGCCCGACTACAACAATTCCTGCCATGGCTGCTGTATGGAATTTGGCAAGCAAAAAAGTTTTTATGTTGTATGTTGGATTCACATTGTTTTTTGCAGTAGCAAGCGGAATGATTTATTACTTTGTCTATTTAATTCTCTAATACAATTATATCATTACCAAGGAGAGAACATGAGTGCTTTGGTTACTAAAAGACTTTCATTTCTGGATAGGTACCTTACTCTGTGGATATTTCTGGCAATGTTCATAGGAGTGTTTTCAGGTTATCTATTCCCATCGATTGTTGGATTTTGGAATTCTTTCAGGAGCGGAACAACAAATATTCCTATTGCAATAGGGTTGATACTTATGATGTACCCGCCATTGGCAAAAGTTAAGTATGAAGAACTTGGAGATGTTTTTAAAAATTCAAAAGTATTGATGCTGTCACTCGTTCAAAATTGGCTTATCGGTCCGGTACTCATGTTTTTTCTGGCAATACTTTTTTTGAATAATTACCCTGAATATATGGCCGGATTAATTCTTATCGGCCTTGCAAGGTGTATTGCTATGGTTATTGTTTGGAATGAACTTGCGAAAGGTGATACTGAATATGCGGCAGGACTTGTTGCCTTCAATTCAATTTTCCAGGTGTTGTTTTTCTCGGTCTATGCATATCTGTTTCTAACTGTGTTTCCATCATGGCTTGGTATAAAAACTTTTAAAGTTGATATAACAATTGGACAGATTGCCAAAAGCGTTTTCATTTATCTTGGAATTCCATTTATTGCCGGTATCATAACTCGATTTAGCTTAATCAGAATAAAAAATAAAAATTGGTATCAGGAAAAATTCATTCCAAAAATTTCTCCAATTACTTTGATAGCGTTACTCTTTACGATTATTGTAATGTTTTCTCTTAAAGGAGAATTCATTGTAAAAATTCCGATTGATGTAATTAGAATTGCAGTTCCACTTGTGATATATTTTGTGGTAATGTTTCTTGTTTCCTTTTATATGGGAAAGAAAATCGGGGCTGGTTATTCTAAAACCGCAACCTTATCTTTTACAGCGGCTAGCAATAATTTCGAACTTGCAATCGCTGTTGCAGTTGCAGTGTTTGGAATAAATTCCGGAGAAGCATTTGCTGCTGTAATCGGCCCTTTGGTTGAAGTGCCGGTGCTGATAAGCTTGGTTAATGTAGCTCTTAGATTTCAGAAAAAATATTTTGCTTAACATATAGATTGGCCAGCCGGTAGGCCAGTTCATTTGTAATCAGAGTAAACAAACGATTAAATCGTAAAAGCCTTTTTAATACGCAAAACCCCGGATTGCCTGAGCAAGCCTTCCTTTTTGTCTTGCCTTGTTGAAACGAATAGTTTTTGAACGAATGATTGACTTTTTCCGTTTGTAAAATGTTGACGGGATTATAAACTATAAAGTCTTTTAGCGGTTAAGCTGCTATACAGCTAGTTGATAAAACTAATAAATTATATTCTTCGAAAGGAAATAGAATCATGGAACGTCGATCATTTCTGCAAGTTTTTCCTATGGCTGCAATTTTTGCTACAAGCATAAAAAATTGGGCAAGTGAGAGAGCGGGTAAAGGATTTAAAGTTGAATCAAATAAAGATCGTTACCAGGAAGAATTATTTATTATGGGAGGTAGATTTGATTGTAAGGTTTCATCGAAAGATACAGACGGAGAATTACTTATTTACGATACCGTTCGGTATACCAAAGGGGGGCCAGCACTTCATTTTCACCATGCACAGGATGAATGGTTTTATGTAATCAAAGGCGAATTTAAAGTTAAAGTTGGTGAAGAACTATTTACGCTAACTGCAGGTGAATCAGCATTTGCCCCAAGAACTATTCCGCATGCTTTTGCTAACATAAGTGAAGGAGAAGGACAAATGCTTGTTCTTTTTCAGCCGGCAGGTTCAATGG
>DAIEQP010000311.1 GCA_027347805.1 Ignavibacteria bacterium
CTAAACATAAAATATGTAAAAGGATTCCCGATAATTCCACCAATTGAATCTCCGAATGAAAGACTAAAACCTACAACAACCCAGACAATGCTTATTACACTCATCGCAATTACACTTTGAAGCATAGTTGAGATTACATTCTTGGGGCTCACCATACCGCCGTAAAAAAAAGATAACCCAGGAGTCATAAGTAAAACCAAACCAGTTGCTGTAAGCATCCATGCAATATCTGCCGGGCTCGAAGGTCCACCTTGAATATGAGAATAGTTATAGTTTAGAAAAGCACCGGCAAAAGCAATAAAAACCAGAACTAAAAATGGAACCGCCTTTAATTTATTCATTAATTTCACCTTTATTTACAAATTTTTAATTGGAAATTAGGATTCATTTATTAATCTTTTTAGGTTTAATGGCAAAAATACCTAAATAATTAATTCACTGCAAGGCGGTTAATAAAAAAAACCCCGAATAAATCGGGGCTTTTTTCTTTCAATACAATTAAAGATTATTAAGAGAGGTATACCATTCACTGGATTTTTCCAGTGTCTGAGTTAAACGAAGAATAAGTTTATGCGGGTCTTCAAGACTTCCCTCCTGAAGTAGTGCTGAATCGAATAACTGTTCGGTTACAGCTGCAATAAATTCATCTTCAGGATTTTTTTTGAACACTTTCACAAGGTTTCTTACAAGTTTATGATTTTGATTTACCTCAAAGATTTTCTTATCGACACCAACATTCTGATTGGTCATTTTCATAATTTTTTTCATCTGCGCAGACATACTATCATCCTTCGAAACCAAACATGATGGACTATCAACTAGCCGTTTTGATTCTATTACATCTTCAACTCTTTCGCCAAGTATTTTCTTCATCTTCAATAATAAACTGCTGAATTGTTTTTCATCATCTTTTGACATCGGGTCAAAATCGCTTTTCTTCTCTTCCAGATTTTTATACTCATTCAACTTTTTCATATCCGCACTATCAACAGACTTTAACTCATAATCTTTATATTTTCTAAGAGATTGAATAACAAGTTCATCCACAGGATCGTATAGATACAAAACTTCTATTCCTTTATTTCGAAAAATCTCTAGGTGCGGATCTATCGCAAGGGCATCCCTGTTTGCACCAACTATATAGTAAATTTCTTTTTGTCCCTCTTTCATTCTCGAAACATATTCTGCAAGAGATGCTAATTCTTTTTCATCTTTGCATGCGGAAGTATTGAAACGAATCAATTCAGAATATTTTTCATGATTCATAAAATCTGTATAACCAAGTTTGAAAACCCTGCCATGCTCTTTCCAAAATTCAATATATGCAGCTGCATCATTGTTTGCTTTTTCCTGCAAGAAGCTTAAAACATTAGAAGTAACACTCGAAGCAATCTTCGAAAAGACTACATTCTCCTGCAACGTTTCCCTGGAAATGTTTAATGGCAAATCTTCCGAATCAACAACGCCCTTAATAAAGCTCATGTATTCCGGCAGTAAATCTTTATTCTTATGTTGTATTAAAACTCTTCGAACATATAAATCGAGTCCATAATTTTCCCGGTCGTACCAGAAAAATTCACTGCTCTTTTTAGGAATAAAAAGAAGAGCATTAAACTGTATTGGCGCATCAACAGATTTATGAATTACATCCATGGGTGATTCATTATCATAACTCAGGAATTTATAGAATTCATCGTATTGTTCTTTTTTTACAGAACTTTTGGGTTCACGCCAAACTGCACTAATTGTATTGACTTTATCTTTACCAAGATAAATTGGGAAGGTAATAAAATTTGAATGCTTCTTAATCGCGCCTTCAAGTTTCCATTTTTGAACAAATTCTTCTGCATCATCTTTAAGATGAATTTCAACACTCGTTCCCCTGTTGATTTTTTCTTCAATTTCAGTGATTTCATAATCACCTAATCCGTCACTCTTCCACTCAACCGCAGGTTCTTCTACACGGAATGATTTTGTTCTAATAACAACATCTTTAGCAACCATAAAAACCGAATAAAAGCCAACGCCGAACTTACCTATTATATTACTCGCATCGCCTTTCGCTTCACCAATCAGTTTGACAAATTCTTCAGTTCCGGATTTTGCAATTGTACCGATATTGGAAATTACTTCGTCACGGCTCATACCAATTCCGGTATCAGTAATAGTTAATGTTTTTTTCTTTTCGTCAAAATCTATTTTTATTTCAAGCGGCAAATCTTTATCAGCATATTCTGATCCGCGAGTTGATTCGAAACGCAACTTATCGAGAGCATCAGAAGCGTTTGAAATAAGTTCCCTCAAAAATATTTCCCTGCTTGTATACAGTGAATGGACAAGTATATCTAGAAGTTTTTTTACTTCTGCTTTAAACTCATATTTTTTTGATGCTTTTGTTTCGCTCATATTATCCTCCTGTTTTCATATAACCAAATAGTTGGATGAATTATTTCGATTTGAGTTGCAAAATTATTAATTCCGAAATTGTTCATCAATCTCGGAATTAATTAAAAGGCATGAAAATTTCAGCGGATTACTTTCCCGAATCTTTTGGTGTTTCGTCGTTCAATCCTTTTTTGAATGCTTTAACCCCTTCACCAAGACCCTTTGCCAATTCCGGTATTTTCTTACCGCCAAACAAAAGGACCACTATAAAAAGAATAATAATTATTTCCCCTGCGCCTAGATTTCCCATTTTACTTCCCTATTATGATATACAAAAATACAAGTGTTGAATGATTAAAACAGCAAACTTGTTCCCATTAAATAAATTTAATCTTAGTCATATCAAGTTTCAAATTCAACTTTAGGTTTAATTTTAAAGGAAGTGTTTGAAAATTCATATTTAAGGGATTATCGTACAGATTGCAGTTTAATTTTTCACAACATCAAAACTAATTATAAATTCCGAACCAACACCTTTTTCACTTGTAAGAGTAAGAGTTCCATCATTTAATTCAATAAACTTTTTCACAATCGTTAATCCGAGACCAGTACTGTGTTCTCCAGCTGTAGGAAGTGATGAGAGTTTTACAAATGGTTTAAACATATTCTCTTTATCTTTCGCACTAAATCCCTGACCGTTATCTTTTACACCGACAAACACTTTTCCATTATTCTCTTTCAACCAAATCAAAATTTCTTTACTAGGAGCAGAATATTTTATCGCATTGCTTACAAGATTTTCGATAATTTGTCCAAGTAGTAAATAATCTACTTTAATTTTTACTTCATCCTGTTGGAATTCTCTGATCAGTTTTTGATCCTTTTTTAATGCGACAGGTTCTAATCTTTCAAGAACTTTAGCAATTTCACCTTTTAAAAACACTTCGGATTTGATAACAGTAAAGTTTTCTCCTTCAAATCGACTGAAATTAAGTAACTGAGTAATCATTTCTCTCAATCTTTCTGAAGCATCCTGCATCATTTCAACAACACTTCTATCTTCTTCATTAAGAATACCATCTTCAAGAAGCATCTCGGTAAATCCTTTTATTGCAGAGACAGGATTTTTGAGATCGTGAGAAACAATTCTTAATAATTCATTCTTTTGCCTGTTTTCCTCTTCAGCTTTAGACCGGAGAGACTTTTCTTCCAGCACAGCTATTTCAGCCTGCTCTTTCGCAATTTGCAAACTAGATGTTCTTTCAGAAACAATTTTTTCCAGCTTCTCTTCACGAATTTTTGCAATCTTTAACTTAAGGTAAAATGCGTATGCAATTATTGATATTAGAATTAAAAACAGGACAATATAGAAATATGGTGTTTCATAAATCTTTGCACGCACACTAAACTTAAGTATAGCCGGTTTATTAACCAGGTTCCCTCTATTATCAGATGCAATCAACTCAAAGACATAATTTCCATATGGCAATTTTTGGAATGTTATTGAATGCTGGTTACCAATATCCACCCAGTCATTATCTACACCAATTAACTTGTATTTGAATTGAATTTTATTCCCGGAGGAAAACGAAGGGGAATTGAAGTTAATTGTAAATCGAGAATAAGATGATGGTAAATTAATATCTTCATCAGGAAAGAATATTTTATCGCCAATTGTCAGGTTCTCAATAAATAATTTGGATGTGTAATTTGATTCTCGCAAAGCTGAAACATCAAGTATAACCGGTCCTCCAAATGAAGGGA
>DAIEQP010000315.1 GCA_027347805.1 Ignavibacteria bacterium
TACGCAAGTAACTCCAAATGATGCAAACACAATACTATTATATAATAATCTTAGTAATATTGGAATGGGAAGCGGCGATAAGGAATTTGGTTATTGCGTGAGATGTATAAAGGATAATAATACTAATGAAATACAAAAGGAAGGATTGCCATATAAATTTGATTTGTTTCAGAATTATCCCAATCCTTTTAATCCTATTACTATTATAAAATTCTCATTGCCCCAAAGTAAATTTGTTACTATCAGAGTTTATGATTTGATGGGCAGACAAGTTTTCACACCTGTGAATGATAAACGTGGACCAGGTATGCATGAGATTGAATTTAACGGCTCTTTTCTTGTTAGCGGTATTTATTTCTACAAAATTCAAGCTGGAGAATTCAGTCAGACTAGGAAGATGATATTATTGAAATAAGAGAGTTTTTCAATTTTTTGCTAATTAATTAACCGCGTTTATAATCGATTATTTGCACATATCGACTGATAGCATCATTTATCGTTTTGTTGTATAGAAATCCCACCTAAGCTCCCATTTTTGTGTGTCTTAAAAAATTCTATTTCTTATAGCGTCAAAAATAGAATCAAAAAATGTTCATGAATTATTAATGGAGTTATTTTTTACATGGGTACTGCACAGCTTATACTGCTGATCGGAGGGTTGACAATTGTTGGAGCTATGTCTCTAATCATTTCCAAATCATTTATGTAAAAAATTTTGAATAATCCTGTATTCTTTCCCTAAAACTCGTTAATAAAATCTACTGTAAGATTTTTGAACAACTCTTGATTATATTATCTTGTATTTCAAGTAATTCTGTTTAAAAATGTTCATTTTGTTTAATGTTTGGTTGGATTCATGGCTTTAGGGAAATATGGTGTCTGGAGCATTTTATAAAATTAAGTGCTCAGGAAATAAATATGGAGTATTTATGGAAAATACATTCGAAAAAAGATCTATTTCTTATGAAAGCGCAATTAAAATGATTAACGCTGCTCATGAAAAGGCAAAAGAAATTGGAGTTACAATTACTGTTGCAATTGTTGATGAAAGTGGTGTTCAAAAGGCTTTCGGACGAATGGATAATGCACCTTTAATTAGTGTTAAAGCTTCCTTAAAAAAAGCACTTACTGCAATCGGTTTTGGAATTTCAAGCGGACAAGAATGGTTTAATTTTATAAAGGAAGATCCAATTATGAGAGAAGGAGTTCATGATTTTGATGATTTTATTCTCCTTGGCGGCGGCTCACCAATTTTTATTGAAGGTAAACTTGTTGGAGCTATAGGAATCAGCGGCGGGCATTATAAACAGGATGAGGAATGTGTAAAAACTGCTTTAAATATTCTATAACATTATGAAAAAATTATCAACATCAGACATAATAAAAAAACTTAGTGAATATCACTCTAGAATGTCCAGAGTAAAAGAACTTCAAGAATTGGCAAATGTTGTAGAAGAAACTCTTGAAGAATTTATTCCCTCAGAATGGACAGGTCTTTATTTATTCAATCAGAAAGAAAAAAAGCTGAAACTTCTTTTCGCAAAGGGATTTAACGATGAAGAAAAACGATTGGCTGAAGAAACAGCAATGGAAAGACATCCGGGAAAAGTATTTAAGGAAAAAATTGAAATAAACATTCCCGACGTTGATAATGATATTGAAAAAATTACTGTTGACAGCCCAAGATCGTTTCGTGTTAAGTCTAGGCTTTATCTACCTGTGATGAACAGGGATGAATGTGTAGGCACATTTGGAGTTACGAGTGCAAAAAAGAACAGATTTGATAATGATGATATAGAGTTATTTAGATTTATTTGTATGATGGCCGGCGTAGTTTATTATAACATTGTTCTTGAAGAAGAAAGGGAAAGAGTGTTAGATGATTTACGGATAAAAGAAAAAGCAATCTTCTCAAGTAGCAATGGAATTATTATTACTGATGCAACTAAAAAAGATAATCCAATAATTTTTGCAAACCAGGCATCGTCGATAATAACTGGTTATTCTTATGAAGAATTGGTTGGTAAAAACTGCCGCTTTCTTCAAGGGAAAGATAAAAATCAACCCGGTTTAATTGAGCTAAGAAAAGCTATAAATGAGAAAAAACCATGTTCAATAAAATTGAGAAATTATCGTAAAGACGGCTCATTGTTTTGGAATGAATTATCAATAAGCCCGATTCTTAATTCCGATGGTGATGTTACAAATTTTATTGGTGTTCAATCAGATATAACCGACAGAATTTTATCAGATCAATTGTTGCTTGAATCAAATGCAAGACTTCGAGAACTAATTACAAACCTGGGATCAGGAATTCTTGTTGAAGACGATGCAAGACGCATTGTAATAGTCAACAAAGAATTCTGTAATATGTTTAGCATTCCGGTCGATCCAATTTTGCTCGTTGGAGCTGATTGTTCCCAAAGCGCTGAGCAATCTAAATACTTATTTAAGAATCCTGAAAGTTTTGTTAAAGGAATTGAAAAAGTATTATACGATAAAAAATTAGTAATTTCGGAAGAGTTAGAGCTTAACGATGGAAGATTTTTTGAACGTGATTATGTTCCTATATATATTGAAAATAATTACACTGGGCACCTTTGGAATTATCGAGATATCACTGAAAGAAAAAACTATGAAAAGGAAATGAATGAATTAAAAATATTTTACGAGCAAACTTTAAATGATTTGCCCGGACAGATAGCTGTTTTCGATAAAGAGTTTAAATATATGTATGTAAATCCAAGCAGCATATCAAATAATAATTTAAGAGAATGGATTATTGGCAAAGATGATTTTGATTTTTGCCTCTACAGAAATTATGATTTATCAATAGCACATAAAAGACGTGAAAGACTCTTGCAGGTCGCAAAAGAGAAAATGCCTATCAAATTTGATGAAATATTAAAAAAAGAAGATGGTTCAATATACTATTTCGAAAGGGTAATTAGTCCAATATTGAATAAGGATGGAGAAATCAAACAATATTTAGCTTATGGTGTGGATGTAACTACAAGAATAAATGCAGAGCTAGATATACTTAGTATTAAAAATCAACTTGAATCGGTGCTAAATACAATTGGAGAGGGAATTATTACTATAGACCAGAATGGAAAAATAGTCCTTGTAAATGATGAAATAGAAAAAATGTTTGGATGGAATAGGCTTGAGTTGCTTGATAAAAATATTGATATGCTTTTCCCGGATAATTACAGACAAGATCTTTCTTCCGGTATTGATAAATTTATTAAATCTAACAACCTGCAAGATCAAAATAGATCCATAACTTTTGAAGGTATTAAAAAAGATAAATACAAATTCCCAATAGGAATAAGACTGCGTGAAAACTTAATTGGCAAGAACCATTTTTATACTGTTGCTATAAACGATGTATCGGAGTTAAATAAGTTGATTCAAGAATTAGAAACATCAAATAAAGCGCTTTCGGATTTTGCATATATAGCTTCCCATGATTTGCGCGAACCGCTCAGGAAAATTTCCTCTTTTGGTAGTTTGCTTTATAAATCAATTTCCAATAATCTGAATGAAGATGATAAAGAAAATCTTGAGTACATGATTGAAGGTTCAAAAAGAATGCAGCAGATGATTGACGATTTGTTGTTCTATTCTAGAATTACTACAAAAGCAAAGAAATACCTTAAAATAAATCTTGATGAAGTCCTGAATGAGTTAATTGATTTTGACTTGGCAGAGGCTATTAATGATAATAATGCCAGAATTATAATTGAAAATACTCTTGGTTCTTATGAAGGTGAAAAAACTCAACTCAAACAGCTTCTGCAAAACTTAATTAGCAATGCAATAAAGTACAGAAAGAAAAATGAAAATCCTGTTGTAAAAATTCGGAGCGAGCGCACTTCAGATAATTTGAAGATTATGGTTGAAGATAATGGCATTGGAATTAATGAAAAGTATTTGACCCAGATATTTGAAATGTTTAGGAGGCTTCATTCGAAGGAAGAATATGAAGGAAGCGGTATTGGTTTATCAGTATGTAAAAAGATTACTGAAATTTATAATGGAAAAATTGAAGTGATTTCAGAACTGAAAATAGGTTCGACTTTTATAATTTATTTACCTGTTAAGTAAAAAGAAATAAAATGACTAGCGAAACATTTAATCTGCTTATAATTGAAGATGATCCGAGCGAACAGAAATTACTTAAAATGATAATCACGGAGAGCGGATATAATACACATCTGAAATTTATAAGTGATGGCGAAGAAGCAATTGATTTTATAAACTCATTTCCGGGGCTCGAAACAATATTCAACAGGATTAATCTTGTTCTGCTTGATTTGAATCTTCCTAAAATAAACGGAATTGAAATTCTTGAATCCCTAAAAAGAAATCCATTGTTAAAAAAAGTTCCGGCAATTATTCTTACTACATCTCATAATAAAAATGACGTTGAAGCAGCCTATAACGCCGGCGCTTCTGGATATATAAGAAAGCCTTCAACAATTCAGGAATACGAAGCAGCAATCAATACATTATTTAATTATTGGTTTGGCATTTGTTTAACATCTTAATCGGATAAAAAATGAAAAAGAAGACATTAGTAATTTGTGATGACGATAAAATAGATGTAAAACTTTTTAAAAAATATCTCGGTCCTGAAAAAACGAAAAATTATGAAATTCTCGAAGTTAATTCCGGAGATGAGCTTAATGAGTTAATTAAAAGTAAAAAGTATAATATTGATCTTCTGCTTCTTGATTATTATCTAGGTGATACAACCGGTTTGGAACTTCTTCGAACTGTAAATAAAGAACATAATTTTCCTGTTATCATTCTAACAGGACGCGGGGATGAAGAAATTGCAGTTGAGTGTATGAAAGAAGGAGCCAGCGATTATATAGCTAAATATCTTATTTCGAACTATGACCTTGAGAAAACAATTAACCAGGCAATGGAACGTTGGGAAGTTGAACAGGAAAGAGATCATTTGCTTGGTATTGCCGCTCATGAATTAAGAAATCCATTATCAGTTATACTTGGTTATACAGAAATATTACAGGATTATGATGAAATTGAATTTGTAAAACAAAAAGAAATGATAAATGTTATTCATGAAAGATCAAGACATTTGTTAAATATAATTAATGAACTTCTGGATATTACAAGGATCGATAAAGGCATTGTGTCACTTAAAAAAAGAATTTGCGATTTGCAAAAACTTGTGCGTAAGAAAGTAGATGAGTATAAATATCAAGCTGGAAAGAAAAAAATAAAAATCAATTTTGTGTCAGAGTATGAAAAAATATTAGTCGAAATCGATCCGGATAGGCTCGAAGAAGTATTATCTAATTTTATTGATAATGCAATCAAGTATTCACCTCAGCATACTTCAATTTTAATTTCTCTCAACAAAAATAATGACAAAGCAGAGTTAACAATTAAGGATGAAGGGCTTGGTATAAAAGAAAATGAATTGAAATATTTGTTCAAATTATTTTCGAGCAAAAAAATAAGTACTTTGCCAACAGGTAAAGAAACCAGAACAGGACTTGGATTGGCAATTTGTAAAAAAGTAATTGATGCACACGGCGGTGAAATATTTGTAGAAAGTCAAATTGGAAAAGGCAGTGCCTTTACAATAGTATTGCCGATAGATCCTAATTTATCAAATGATCAGAAGGTATCTGAAAAATAACCTATCATTAATGATACTTTTATTAATAATTATAGTGTATTCGGATGAGCTCAACAAAAAGATATTGCAAAACTTTACAGCTGGAAGATGACCCCAAATTGATAGAGGAATACATCAATCTTCACAAACCTGAAAACGCGTGGCCTGAAATATCAGCAGGAATGAAGGAGGTTGGTATTTTAGAAATGGAGATTTACCTGAAGGGAACATCATTATTCATGATTATGGAACTAGATGAAAAGGTTGATCATGATTCGGCTATGAACAAATTAAATACCTTACCTCGCCAAAAAGAATGGGAGATGTTTGTATCTCGATTTCAAAAAACCTCTTCCACAAATTCTGCAAATGAAAAATGGGTTTTGATGGATCGAATTTACAAACTTGAATAATCACCTAAGTTAAAATCCTTCGAAGATGTTAATAGAGAAATTATTAACGCGGATGTTTTATTAAATTAAAGGGTAGCCGTGGTAATAGCCTCAGTCTAATAAAATCAATATCAAAACATTTTATAAACTATCTTTCCTCATCTGATAACAATTGCCTGATAAAATTCTTAGTTAGGTCAAACAAATTTGATTACTTTTTACCCAATCCATAATTTCATTTTGTGAATAACTATCTAAAGTTAAGTTTATAGAACTACCGTAAATAAAAGTGTACATCAATAAATTATTTAGTTTTAACGTCTTTATTCTGGAGGAACAAAATGAATGTGAAAAAATCTCATTTACATTTATTTATGCTGATCGGAATATCAGGATTTGTATTTGGTCAGCAGACTGACAAAAAAATAACCAAAGATTTAATTCCTAATACAGAAAAAGTATTAGGTCTTGAGTTCTCAGAATCTCAGAGAGATTCAATGCGGGATGCGTTAACAGATCAATTGAAAAACTATTTAAATATTCGAAAAGTTCATCTTGATAATAGAATACCACCGGCTGTATTGTTTAATCCAATTCCGGTTGGTTTTAAATTTATTGATAAACAAAAACCTGTTGTATTTAGCAACTATTCTTATGCTAAAATTTCAGATGATCTGAAAGATTTGACGTATTACTCAATTGGCGAACTTTCACACTTAATCAAAACTAAAAAGATTACTTCTACTGAGCTTACAAAATATTATTTAGAAAGATTAAAAACATCCGGACCCAAACTTCATTGTGTCATCACTCTTACTGAAGATCGTGCAATTGATGAAGCAAGAAAAGCAGATGAGGAAATATCAAATGGAAAATATCGAGGGATGCTTCATGGTATTCCATATGGTGTTAAAGATCTTTTAACTGCTAAAAATTATCCAACTACATGGGGTGCTTTACCATTTAAGGATCAGTTAATTAATGAGGATGCCTCTGTTATTAAAAAACTTCATGAAGCCGGGGCTGTGCTTTGCGCAAAGCTTTCAATGGGCGAACTTGCAATGGATGATGTTTGGTTTGGCGGAATGACTCGTAATCCATGGGATACAACAAAAGGTTCAAGTGGTTCATCAGCTGGATCTGCATCCGCAGTTTCAGCAGGATTGCTACCTTTTGCAATTGGTACAGAAACCTGGGGTTCAATTGTTTCTCCATCAACAGTCTGCGGTGTAACCGGATTACGCCCTACTTATGGACGCGTAAGCAGAACAGGTGCAATGGCATTGAGCTGGTCGATGGACAAAATTGGTCCAATCTGCAGAAATGCTGAAGATCTAGCAATTGTTTTCAATGCAATAAATGGAATTGATGGAAAAGATCAAACGCTTTACGAGGTGCCTTTCAATTATAATACCAAACTAATTTTAAGTAAAATGAAAATCGGTTATCTAAAAAGTGATTTCGACAAAAAATATTTATTTCATGAAAATGATTCTATTGTGCTTAATAAACTCAGAGATCTCGGTGCCCAATTAATTCCAATTGAATTACCAGATATTGCAACTAATGATATTGCTATAATTTTAATGGCAGAAGCTGCCGCAGCATTTGATGACCTGACCCTTTCTCATAAAGATGATTTATTGGCTCGACAATTTAAAGGAGCTTGGCCAAACTTGTTCAGAGCAGCACGCTCGATTCCAGCTGTTGAATATGTAAATGCAAATAGAATTCGATTTTTACTGATCCAAGAAATGTATAAGCTAATGGAAAAAATTGATTTTTATATCGCCCCTAGCTGGGAAGGGAATAATTTGCTGCTAACAAATCTTACGGGTAATC
>DAIEQP010000323.1 GCA_027347805.1 Ignavibacteria bacterium
AAAATCGGGATCTTTATTATTGAGCCAAGAAAGTATCTCTCAGAATTATTTATAGCAATCCAGTTGGATTGATCGAAATCTCTCATATAAAATGAAACCGAAGAAACAATACCTTTATCCTGGTAACTTAAAATTAAGTCTGAAATACTTTTTTTGATTTTCTCATAACCTGGATATTCATAAATGGGTTTAGCGGAAATAAGAGGTCGAATGAATTTGTAACCGCTCATCCGCTTAATTAAATAGGGGGAATCATTTATCGGTGTATCACTATTAGCTTCAGTTCGTTTGGTGTCAATAGAAGTTGTGTATAAGTAAGTTGCGGCAATTGCCAGAATAAGTGCTAGAAACACGTAGCTTATTGGAATTTTAATTCCCCAGAAATGAAATTTTTCATTCGAACTTATCTTTTTTGTGTTCCCCATTGGTCCACCCAGAATATATTATACAATCTTACTTATCTATTTTCGTTTATCGATTTACAAACTAATTTGGTTTGTAAGTGATTAGACAACTTTTCTAATTATAACTTGTGATAAAATTTATAAAGAACATTTTGTGGAAAGTGAAAATCTAGAACCATTTATTAAACATCCCCGCCATTAATTGGGTTTAAAATGAACTAAAAAATAAATCAAATTAATTTCTTCATAAATAAACCATTTAGTACAGAACAATAATCCAAATATTTTTGCACTATATGAAAAATAAAACTGAAATAATTATTTAGTGTTTTTCAGAATTTTCTTCTCAATAAAATTCAAGATGTTTTATTCCATAATCATTTTTAACTGGTTTCCATCAACGGTCAGCATTCCATTCAATAGCAATCTTGGTGTAAGTATTTTCCAGTTGCTATCTTTTTCAAAAACTTCTTTGAAAAGTGGCAGTGCTTCTTTCATTTTACCATTGTTTGCTAGTGCAACTGCTGTCCAATATTTCATTTCCAGGTTTTCAGGGAACATTGTCATAGCTGTCGAGTATTCTTTCATAGCTGCAGTCATGTTGTTTTTCTCTACAGCAAGATCGCCATTATTCATATGCTGATATGCATAGTTAACTTTTATCAATCTTCTCAATTCTTTCAGTGGATCTTCGCTATCCTCAACTCGCAAATCCACAATTCTGTCTTCCCAAATTTTCCCTGTTGATTTTGCTTTAACTACAATCATTGCGGCAGATTGTTTCCCTCTGATATCGCCGCCAACACTTTGGGCTGCATCTAGAGCATCCATCATTCTTTCAGCTAACGTCCCATTCGATTTTTTAAATGCAGATGCCATTGCCGGCCAAACCTTATCGTTCAACATTAAATTTGCTTGAACAGAAAAATATTTTCCGGCAAAATGTCCCGCATCTTTTATGCATTTTTTACCTGTCCAGGCTGCAGCATTGCCTTTTGAATCAACAATTGCAAGCTGCCTGAAGTCTCTTCCATCATCTGATTTGATTAAAGCATTCAGAACCTCATCAGCAGATTTTCCTTCCTTTAATAATTTAAGACCATCAGGCCCAAATGCGGGATTAACAAATGATTGAGTTGCGATTACTCCAACTCCTGCCCCACCCCAAGTAACAGTTGTTCCTACAGAAAACCAATGTGACTGAACTGCAACTCCCATATCGCCGGTTGTGGAATCAAAGGCAACAATAGAAAATGTATGTACAAGTGGAGAATCCGAATAAATACTTTGTGCATGTAATATACTTGATAATAATAATAGGAACAGAATCTTATGTGTCATTGTATTACCCTCAAATATTTGGTAAAATTTACAAGAATGTAAGTTTATTAACAAAACAGAAGTGGATCCATTAACGATTAATTTGCATATCAGAATGGATGAACTTATTTTCGCCAACCTCAATTAAAAAATAGATCATGGAGTTATAATGAAGTTGTTAAGGTTATTTATTGTTTTCACACTTTTATTTAGCGTTGCAATCGCACAGAATAAAAAAGAAGCAAAAGCAGATAACAAAGCAAAAACTGAAACCAAAAAAGAAGTTAAGGCTAATGATGCAGTTGTTTTGAAAACTGAAAATGATTCTGTTAGTTATGCAATCGGACAGAATATTTGCATGCAGCTTAAAAGTCTAAACTTGAATATGGAATTAATCTCAAGATCTATTCTTGATGGAGCAGCAGACAATTCATGTCTCAATCAGGAAAAGATTATGGCAGTATTAACTAAATTCCAGACAAAGATGCAGGAACAGCAAGCTGCTGCACAGAAACAACAGGAAGAAGTAAAAAAAGAAGCAGCTGCTAAGAACAAAGCAGAAGGGGAAAAATTTCTTGCAGAAAATAAAACAAAAGAAGGTGTTAAAGTAACAGCAAGCGGATTGCAGTATAAAGTGTTAAAACTTGGAACAGGAACTGTATCTCCAAAAGATACTAGTACAGTAAAAGTCCATTATGTTGGTACTTTGCTTGACGGAAAGGAATTTGATAGTTCTGTTAAACGTGGTCAGCCGGCTGAATTTCCATTGAATCAAGTTATTAAAGGCTGGACTGAAGGTGTTCAGCTTATGCATGTTGGCGATAAATATCAGTTTTTTATTCCTTCAGATTTAGCTTATGGTGATAATGGTGCAGGTCAGATAATCGGCCCAGGTTCTACACTTATTTTTGAAGTTGAGCTGCTTGAAATAGTTAAGTAAGAATTAAGCCCCGCATAGCGGGGCTTTTTTTTGCCTAAAATATTTTTATCGATTTTAATTTAAGCAGCCTTGAAAATTTCAGGCCTATCCAGTTCAATAATACCAAGTGTATAAGCAGCTTTTAGTTCAAGAAAACTTCTTTCGCTCAGTTTTTCTAATATTACACTTGCGCTTGGATTTTTATGATTTGAAAGTTTTATACTCCAATCCGATGTAAACCAAAAAGTTGCATTGTTACACTTACCCTTTGAATTGCTTGAATTTTCTGTTGCTAATGAAACTTTTATATGGGTCATACTAAAATCCTTTCTAAAAATTACTTCCTTTATTTTCACTTAATAATCGAATTGGTTGTGATAATTATTTAATACGCTTTGAATTAAAAATGTGAAAATGGAATGTTTAATTGCTGTATTAGCAAACAGTTGTTAATATTTTAAAAATTATTTAGAAAGAACTAAATATTGAAGTAAAATATTTTCTGGAGATAAATTCGATCATCGAAATTTTATCTCCAGAATATAAGCTTTACACAATGGGATTTTCTTGTGGAGGATTTTCTTCTGATGGTGTTTCTTCTTTAACTTCTTCAGCTGGTTCAATATAATCAGTGCTGACTTTAACAACTACCTTTAGTACAGGTTTTGGAATATTAATCGCAATTCCCGGCATATGTATATCCGATGGAAAGAGGATGCAAAAATGTTTTTCTTCCAAATTGATAAAACTTCCTTCACCTTTAAAAATTGTACAGTCTTTAACAGGATTGTATTCCTGTATTGTAATAACTTTTTTTGCTTCTGTATATCCAATCTTTTCAATCCCATGAACAACATATTGAATATCGATGTACTTTTTGTGTCCTTCCCATTTTCCGGAACTTAAAGGTTTGGAAGCATACTCACTGATTACTGCGTAAATATCTGTTCCATCAATATCATAGGTCCCCGGTTCAATAGCATCAAAATTAGTTGTTTGTAAATAAATCAATGCTTTTTGAATTTTTTCGCCTAAAGGAAAATAGAGGCTCGCATTTTTCAGGTTATCGTAGATCATGATTCCTCATTTAGATTAGATAATTTATAGTTTGAATAGTAATCCTGCAGAAATCAATGTAAAGTTCGCATTTGAATTTGATAATCCAGTCAGGACTCCTAAGTTATAATCCAGAAAAATATATTTGATGTCCCCGGTAAGTAAAATATTTCCTAAAGGAATTTCAGCTCCAAAACCAACATGATAACCAACTTGTGATTTTGTTTCGTCAGCAAGACCAATTGCTTTTAGTGGTCCGCTGAATTCGAGTTTTGTGTTATACCATCCTATTCCTGCCTGTGTATAAACAATAGGAAGAGGATGCATCATTAATGTGAGCATGATTGGATAATTAGTCGCTTCAACAGCGCCGCCAACAAATTTAGATGAAGTATAACCAACAGATCCTTCAATCCCGTAAGATGCGATACTTACTCTTATTGCTCCTGAAACAGTGGCTGTAGGATCTTGATTATTTCCTTTGTTATAGCCAGCAATTGGTCCAATGTAAAAAGATTGAGCAAATAATGCACTGCAAGCAAAAATCATCAAAAATAATATTGATTTTTTCATTTGAGGCTCGGATTGTTCTTTTGCAATTTAAATAAATTTTTAGTCGAATTCTCTATTTGATTACGCTAAATGTGATACTTGTCGGATTTTTTTCAGAAAAGAAAACTCTGTGAGTTGCTTTCTGGAAATCATCTTCCTTTGCATTATAGATATCAACAAATTTTTGCGGGTTTCTATCAAAAAAAGGAAAGAAACTGCTCTGAATCTGCACCATTATTTTGTGCCCTTTCAGAAATGTATGATCAACATCATTCAAATTAATTTTCACTTTTGAAATCTCATTTGGTTTAAAAGGAATTGGTTTCTCAAAACTGTCTCTGTACCTTCCGCGTAAAATTTCAAATCGAATGAGTCTCTGATAACCGCCCAGCTTAAATGTATTTGGTTCTACATCTTTTGCATCATCAGGAAATACATCAATCAATTTTAC
>DAIEQP010000325.1 GCA_027347805.1 Ignavibacteria bacterium
AAAAGTGTGAGCTTGCGTTTTAGTTCTGCCATTAAATAATCTTAAAAGAGTTTTTGTTACTGCTTTCCGATTTTACAGTGATCACTTAAAATGATTTTTGATCACAGTATAAATTATTATGAAAGTGGTTCCCCGATTATATTATCTTCATCTGGTAAGGATTCATAATTAACATTTCTACTCATTTCATCTTCGTAGAAACTTACGCGTAGTTCGGTTGAATCTCCCTCATTAACAACTTGTAATTTAAAACCCCAGTTATTAGGATTCGCGGATTGAATAACATTCTGCTTCGCAGTTGAGTCAAGTGTTATTTGTAGCATGCCCTTATAATTTAATGTGGTGAAGTTTGATTCTAGGTTGAACGCAACATATTAAAAATGAAATACTAATCCAATTATTATTAGCACAAAAAAAATATTTTTTCAAAAAAATTTTTTTTTCTTGTATTTGTTAAAAGATTTATTAAGAGGATTTATTTATTTCATTTTAATAATTATTTCGTGATCGGTTTTTTTGTTTTCTTCCCCGGGAATAAAAAAATGTAAAGAATCATCAATAAGTTCCGCACCAGAAACACTTCCAATCATTACCTGATTAATAAGCGCAATTTCATAATACTTGTTCTCTTCTACTTCGCAATTAATATAAAGTTCATCGTTCAAAATTTTCTGTGAAATAATTTTTGGCATCTCTGCAATAATTTCCGAATACATTTTGGCTCCAATTTTATTTTACTTTATAACTAAACAAGTCAATAACTATTTTTATATCATCCACATTATTATTAAATCAATCACTATGCCATTTAAAAGAGCCGTTTATCAAATCATTTTCATGTTTTTTAAAAATCCGGAGGAAATGTTCGGTTATTTTTACAAGAAATTATTTCAGCCTGAGAGTTATAACTTAACTGAAGGTATTGTTAGTTTTCCAAATATTTTCTTAGCTCATTTCCACTTATGAAATATTTGTCCCCAATTTTTTTCCCTTTAAGTTCCCCTTTTTCAATCATTAGAATTATATCATCCGCCTTAAGATTGAGCTTTTTTGCTACTTCATCGCAAGAGTAAATATCTATTCCATTACTTTCAAATGAAGGCATGGATTTAATATTTACATCCCTGTTTTTAGGAGTTAAATAAATGTTATAAGAAAACTTTGGATCAGTTGAATAATCCAAAGTTGTAATATTATAATCGGAATAATCTGTGTGCTTAATTTTTATTGCGATTGATTTAACTTCGTAATTCCCGTTCTGAAATTCTCCTTTCAATTCCACAATCCCAGTTGTATCGGTAATCATCGAAAACAATTTTTCTTTATCGGCATCGAATATATAACTCGTTGCTTTATAGTTAACCTGAACAACCACAGAAGCTTTATCTACCGGATTTCCATTAATATTTTTGATTATTATTTTCTGTGCATAAACAACATTAACGCAGACAATTAGCGCCAAAAATATTATGCAATTAATTTTTATCTTCATCATGATTATTTATTGAAGAGTAATTTTTATTTCTTTCATTTCAAGTTCATTCGATGATGGCCCAATCATTAATGTATATTCACCTTTTTCCGAAGTAAAGCCGTTTCCGGGTTTAAACGTTTCCAATAATTTTGAATTAATCTCAAACTCTACAGTTTTGGTCTGCAAAGGATTGATAGAAACTCTTTCAAATCCCTTCAAAGATTTAATTGCATCATTGTGAATCAATCCCTTTCCTTTCAAATATAATTGCACAACTTCTTCCCCCTTCATATTGCCGGTATTCTTAATATCAATCTTTAGTTTGGCACTTTCGTTAGCCTTTATAACATTCCGGCTTAGTTTTATATTATCATATTTAAAAGTTGTATAGCTTAATCCAAATCCAAAAGGAAACAAAACTTCCCTATCAAAATATCTGTAAGTTCTGCCCTTCATATTGTAGTCATTAAAATCGGGCAACTGATTTATTGATTTATAGAATGTAACCGGTAATCTTCCAGAAGGATTATAATCGCCGAATATTACATCAGCAATTGCATCACCGGCAGCCTGGCCGCCATACCATGATTCAATAATAGAGTTGAGATTTTCTTCTTCCCAATTTATACTTAATGCACTTCCATTTAAAAGAACCAGCACAACAGGTTTGCCCAACGAAGAAATCTTTTTAATTAGGTTCGTTTGTATTGATGGTAAATCCAAAGTCAGTCTGTCGCCACCGGCAAAACCGGGAACAGGAACTTTCATTTCTTCACCCTCAAGTCTGGGCGAAAGCCCCATAAACATTATCGCGGCATCACTTTTCTTTACTGCGGCAATTGCACGCTCTTCCAAATTATCTTGAGGAATATTCCAGTAAAGTTTCATCTGCGCATAACCGGATGATGAATAAAACTCAACTTGAATTTTGTATGGTTTGCCAGCCTCAAGTTTTACTTCTTTATAAGTATGATTTGGATGATGGCCGTGATAAAACTTAACAAACACAGAATCATCTAATGAAATTTTAAATCCGTTAAATCCGTAACCGCCAAGTTTATATAACCCTGTTTTAGGGGGAACCAGATAACCACTCCACCTTGCGCTTCTTTCTGACTTATCAGATGTGTTTTTCTCTTTTGAAATCCACTTGAAATTAATTTGCTCATCAATTTTACTTGATGGTTTTCCAGTAAAATCAATTGATGTAAAATATTCAGCATTCAAGCCATGATTTTTTTTATCAGCAGTTGTATAAAGATAAGCACCAGAAATAACGTCTAACGAAGGCATGTTTTCTGCAACATCACATCCGCGTTCATAGGTTATCTTAACTTTTGAGCCAAGTTTATTTTTGATTCCCTGCAAAGGTGTTATTGGATTTGAAGGAGTTCCATTATAATTTCCAAGTAAAACATCTTCATCATCAGCATTTGGTCCTATAACCGTAATCGAAGAAATATTTTTTTTCAGCGGCAGCAAATGTTTTGTGTTTTTCAAAAGCACAATTGATTTTCTTGCAGCTTCGAGTGCAACTTTATGATTTTCCTTTGAATCCAGAATGCTAAAAGGAATTTTTGTAAACGGCACAGAATCATCCGGATCGAACATTCCAAGTTTGAATCTGGCCTCAAACAATCTCTTTAATGATTTATTTAATTCTTCTTCCTTTATTAATCCTTTCTGTACAGCTTCAAATAATTTCACATAACTATCACCGCATTCCAAATCGGTCCCGGCGCGAACAGCAAGAGCAGATGCTGAAGCTGCATCTGGTGCTTCTTTATGAAATTGGTAGATGTCCGAAATTGCCCAGCAGTCAGAAACAACATAACCTTTAAATCCCCATTCATTTCTTAAAATATTTTCCATCAGAGGATCGTTAGAACAGCATGCTTTATTTCTTAAACTATTATATGCGCACATTATTGATTGAACATTAGCATCTTGAACAGCAGTTTTAAATGCAGCCAGATATGTTTCGTTTAAATCGTAATCGCTTACTTCTGCATTAAATGAATGTCTATCGGGTTCAGGCCCGCTGTGAACAGCAAAATGTTTTGCTGTTGCAATTGTCTTAAAATACTTTGGATCATTTCCCTGTAAACCTTTTATAAACTGTACTGCTAGCTGACCTGTTAGAAATGGATCTTCACCGTACGTTTCCATTCCCCTTCCCCATCTTGGATCGCGAAAGATATTTATGTTCGGAGACCAAAATGTTAAACCCTGATAAATTCCATGTTGGTTACGCTTTAATGCATCATGATATTTTGCCCTTGCTTCATCTGAAATTACAGTTGCTACTTTAAACATCAGGTCTCTATCCCACATTGCAGCAAGACCAATTGCCTGAGGAAAAACCGTTGCCAATCCGTTTCTTGCAACTCCATGAAGGCATTCATTCCACCAGTTGTATTGAGGAATTCCAAGTCTATCAATTGCCGGGGCATCATATTTCATCTGAGAAATTTTTTCTGCTAGAGTCATGCTGTTGATTAAATAATCAACTCTTTCTTCAACAGATAGAGAAGTATTGAAGTGTTTTAATTTCGGCTGAGCAATCAAACTTAATGCGACAAAAAAAAGCAAAATACATTTTTTCATTTTCGTAATCCGGTTATTCAGTTATTCAATTCATTTGTAAATATACCAAGAGTTCAATAAAAATTATCTCTCTTATTTACTATTTCCCGCCAGCCGGCAGATTTTCATTTAAATATCTTGTAAGCAAATTAAACAAATGAAGCGTAGTTCCTTCTCCTTCATAAATTCCATGCGAACGATTTGGATATGCCATCATTGTAAATGGCTTATTATACTTGATCAATTCATTAATCACAGTTTCAGCATTTTGATAGTGCACATTATCATCGCCGGTGCCATGAACAATAAGTAATTTTCCTTTAAGATTTTTTGCCTGCTTGGCGGCAGAACCGAGTTCATAAGCATCGTTATCGTTTGACGGTAACCCCATATAACGTTCCTGATAAATTGTATCATAAAATTTTTCATCGCCAACAGCTGCCACTGCCATACCCATTTTATAAAGATCCGGGTAACGGAACAAAGCATTAAGAGTTGCAGTTCCGCCGCCGCTCCATCCCCAAACTCCTACTCGGCTTGTATCGAGATAAGCATATTCTTGTAAAATTGATTTCGCTGCTTCAGCCTGGTCAGAAGAATTTAATCTTCCTAATTTTTTGTAGATGCATTTTCTAAACTCTCTTCCGCGCGGGGCCGGTGTCCCGCGGTTATCAACACTTATAACAACATAACCCTGCTGAGTTAACATTGTGTGCCACAGAAAATCACCGCCCCATCTATCCATTACAGTTTGAGATGCTGGTTCGGTATAAACAAGAAATAATACAGGATATTTTTTTGCGGGATCAAAATTGTACGGTTTCATCATCCATCCGTCAAGCTGAACTCCGTTTCCAATATTTACCTTTATAAATTCAGTCGGGGATTTTTTTAGCACTGAAATTGTTTCTTTTAGTTTTTTGTTTTCAACAACTTTTTTGATAATGCTGTGATCGGACAGCTTAACAATATTTGTAGTTGACGGCTGATCGAAAGAAGAATATGTATGGATTGCATATTTCCCGCCTTCCGATACCTGGTAGGAATTTACTCCGGCAAATTCTTTAGGGGTTATTTTTTCCAGTTTTCCTTTACCATCAAGAGTTGTTCTGTAAAGATATCGCTGTGCAGCGTTTTCCGGCGAGGCAATAAAATAAACAAGACCGTTTTTTTCATCAATTGTTTGAATACTGATTACATCATAGTTGCCGGGTGTAACAAGTTTTACAGATTTTCCGTCCCGAGATATTCTATAAAGATGTCTCCAGCCGTCTCGTTCGCTCATCCATGTAAATTCCTTCCCTTTATTAAGCATATGCAAATCATCGTCAACATCAATCCATGCAGAATCTTTTTCAACAAAAATCGATTTTACATTCCCTGTTTTTGCCTCGCCTAGCATAATATCATTTTCGTTTTGAAGTCTATTAAGATGCTGAAAAATTATTTCGTCAGAATTATCGGCCCAGTCCATTCGTGCTATATAATTGTTTCTCGGGTCGCCGGGAACTTTCATCCAAACAGTTTCACCTCCATCTGCATTAACAACGCCAACCCTGCATGATGAATTTGTCGTACCAACTTTTGGATATTGAACAGGAATTATTTTTGAGTAAATCGAATCAGTATTGTTGATCATATAAAATTCACCAACGCCGGAAGCATCCAGCTGCCAGTAAGCAATCGATTTTCCATCGGGGCTCCAGCGGAATCCATCTCGAAGATCCAATTCCTCCTCATAAACCCAATCAAAAGTTCCATTGATAACTGTTTTTGAGCCATCTGATGTTAACTGAATGATTTTTCCATCTGCTAGATTTTCTACAAAAATGTTATGCTCGCATACATAAGCAACTTTGCTTTCATCCGGGGAAAATTTTGCAAACATTAAAGTAGACGGCTTTGCACTTCCGCCAAGTTTCTGAAGTTTTTTTGATTTAAGATCCAGAACATAATAATCACCCTTTGTATTGTAACGCCAAACACGCGCTGTGTTTGTAAAAATCAAAAGTTTATTTCTGTTTGCAGACCAGATATAGTTATTAATCGAAACCGGTTTTGTTTTTCCTTCTGGGATAAGAAGTTTAGCTGAAACTAAAACTTCGCGGCTGCCGGTCTCAGTTTCATAACGAACTATGTCCCTTCCGCCTTCCACTTCCTTCGAGGGTTCAATAACAGTATAATATTTTCCTTCATCAATCCAGCGCGATTGGGAAAATCTTTCGCCAGAAAATTCACTGCTGTTAAAAATCCTATCTATTGTTAAAAGAGATTTATCACCGGTTTGAGCAAAACAAACGGGCAAAAAGGTTAATAAGAAAAGTAAAAACCATTTAGAAGATTTCATTTAAGCCTCGGCAAGATAAATTAAATGGGAGAATATTTTTGAGAAGAATTAGTATCATTCACAAATTGTTTTTGTACCCCCGGCAGGACTCGAACCTGCGCACATGGCTCCGGAGGCCAACGCTCTGATCCACTGAGCTACGGGGGCTTCAAAATTAAATTCTATTTCACACAGGCCAAAAAATATAAAGAATTTTTGCCTTTATCAGTAAAATTGAAAAAAGATTTTGTTGAAGGAACAAAAATAATTTTCGATAATAGAAGTAGTAAAAATATCTGCTTTCGTATAAAAAAAAATATTTACTATCTTTTCATAAAATAAATATTAGGTGAAGTTATGTCTGCTTCTATGAAAAAAATTGCGACTGATGTTGTAGCTTCTCTTAAAAAATTGCCTTCTCCCGAAAAGGACAAAAAAACTTTTTGGGACTTCATGAAAGAACAACTTTATTCCGATTCAACCTGGGATCAAAAAGATCTTAAAGTAATTGAAAAGGAAATAGATAAAAAGCTTTCCGCTCTTGATAAAACCGAGTTGACCCAGTTGTGGGAAGGGACAGATGCCGGAATGGATAAACTTGATGACGGTAAAAAAGTTGATGTAGCCGAAATGAAAGAAGATCTTACCGGTGAAATTCTGGGCCAGGTTATGGATAGAATGGATGACAACTACTCAGGCGGAAGTTATTACCAGCAAAGCGCAAGTTATTACGCCGACGAAAAAGAAGCCGGCGGAGTTAAGAAGAAAAGTGACGAGGAAGAGGAGCCTGATTCAGAAAAGGAACCGAAAGATATTGGAGATGAAGATATCGATATGGATGACGAAGATTTGTTTAACGATGAGGATTTTGAAGATGAAGAAGATGATCGTTATTAGTTTTTTCTTTTTCACTTTTATAATCTATGCACAGACATCAAACAAAACTGAAGGTGTCAAAGAATCGAATCTGAATTTTTCAACTTTCTTTAACCCGGAAACTTTTTTATTCAAGCCGACGCTTGAGAACAATTTTGACCTCACAAACCTGGATACAAGCTTTTTAAATGATTCATCATCCATAATGATGGGAACCAGAATGCAGCTTGCAGATTTTTACAATAAACCATTCGAAGATTCCCGAAATAGTCTGCTGAATCCAATGTATCAATCATATATGGATTCACAAAAAAATAAATGGATTAAGCAAATTCTGGGAGCCGTTCAGGTTGGCGCCGTAGGAATTTTAGCTTACCAGCACATAAAAAAGTACGGCTTATTCAAGAAAAAAGATGATTAGTAATTGTTTCTGATGCTGTAACTTCCTGCTCTTAACATAGTCTAAACTGCTGTAAATATTTCCCTGGAGTTTATAAATGAAAAAAGTAATTATTCTTTTAGTTACAGTATTATTTTCCGCCTCAACATTCGCACAGATGAATTTTTTTAAGGACTCACATGATACTTCCCAAATTGAATGCAAACACAAGAGTCTAACTCTTGGTCCTTCGGGAAGCGGAATTAGTTTCGGTAATTCAAAAAATTTTGACGGTATCCGATTCAATTTTAGGGACTGCGGTATTGAAAGAATTAACGGTATTAACATTACGCTGTGGGCCCCAAGATATATTACCGGTTCGGAAATAAACGGTATCTCTTTTGGTGTTGCTCCTTCTGCAGATCAGTTAAGCGGTATTAATCTTGGAATCGCTGCTGTGGTTTCCGGAAAAGAAATGAATGGAATTAATTTTGGTACTCTAGCCACTGTTTCAAATGGTGAAATGAACGGAATAAATATTGGCGGTCTTGCTACAGTTGCAAATGGAGAAATGAGCGGTATTAATTTGGGTGGACTCGCAACTGTCTCCAACAGAGGAATGAATGGAATTAATATCGGTGGAATTGCTGCTGTATCAAATGGTGCATTAACAGGAATAAATTTTGGTGGAATTGCATGTGTTGCTCAAAAGGAAATGACCGGAATTAATTTCGGCGGTGTTGCACTTGTTTCTCAAAAAGAAATGACCGGAATTAATTTTGGCGGAGTTGCTATTGTTTCTCAACAGGATTTGACAGGAATTAATATTTCAGGAATAGCACTCGTTTCGCAGAAAGAAATTTCTGGTGTTAACATTGCAGGACTTGCAATTGTTGGTCTTGATGCTGCAACAGGATTTAATTACGCTACTTATAAAATGGAAGCAGATAAAGTGACGGGTGTTAATATTGCATTGGGCTGGTCGGAAATCCAGGATTTAACAGGGCTTTCAATTTCTTGCTATAATAAAATTACAGGCAGGCAAACAGGATTGGTAATAGGATTATTCAACTCAACTGATGAATTAGACGGCGTTCAGATTGGTTTGATAAATATCGCAAAGAATAATGAAGGATGGACAAAAGTTTTACCATTCGTTAATGCACACTTTGATTAATCCAAATTTATACAAAAAGAAAAGCCCCGAAATTTATCGGGGCTTTTTGTTTTGCATAAAATTATTTAACACGCGTGTAAGTAATAGACATCGATTTAACTTCTTTTCCATCAACTATATTATACATATCATTCACTGTTTTATTTTCATCAACAATATGATTTACATTCTTCATTTTAATTTCTTTTCCGCTCATCGGGTCGAATGTATTTCCAATATATGTAATTGTTTTAGCTGCAGGGTCATAACTTCCTTTTAGAACCAGCACTCCTGTTCCAAAATTATCAAGCCACACACTTACAAATTCTTTTGACTGGTTGTCGTAAGCATCCAATCCGAATCCTTCCATCGGCATTCCCATAAATTCCGTTTTGAAAGAAGATTTTAAATACCTTCCGCCAAGAATCATTTCGAATACAGCAGTTCCTTCAGCTTTCATTTCCTGCCCGCCTGCATATTGTGTTATTTCGGCTTTCCAGTTTCCTGCCATTTTAGCAAGTTCGGCGTGCATTGGACCGGGAGTCATATACTCCTGCCACTTTTTCATCATTTCAGCCTGATCCTGAGCCTGAACTGATACGATTGAAAATAAAATTGCGATTAAGAAAAGTAATTTCCCTTTTTTCATTGTGACCTCTTTCTATAATAATTGATGTTACGATTAAACTTAACTAATGATTTAATTAATGAAAAGAAATTTATTCTCTGTATTTTTTTCTCATTATATTAAACAATAAAACGGAAATCATCCCAACACCAAAACAGGTAAACCATAAAATCTTTGATCCGTAATTCTGGAGCAGAAGAGTTCCGAACCAAGGACCAAACATCAACGAGAAACTGAATGTCATCTGGTAATAGCCCATATATTCACCTCTTTTATTCTCCGGTGAAAGTTTGGCTGTATATGAAGCCGATGATGGAAAGAAAATCATCTCTCCAAATGTCCAGATTACAATTGAAATTATTATCATCGAAATAGCAGATGAAATCCCGAACAGTCCAAATCCTATTGCCGCCAGAACTGCGCCTAGAATAATTGCTTTTCTATCTTCCCAGTTTTCCATTGCCGAATTAAGCGGCACTTCGACAAGGATAATCATAACAGTGTTGACCGCCATCAACATTCCAAATGTGGATTCCGAGTATTTCAGCTCACTGACAATATATAACGGGAGTCCTCCGATGAACTGAAAGAATACCATGCAGACAGGAATTAATGCGATTATATAGAAAAGCATTCTTTTATCCTGAAGCACCGAGAAAAAATTAAAACTGTTTTCTACATTTTTATTGGTTGATTTTCTGAGGTCAACACCTTCCCTTTTTTCGAATTTTACTAGATATAAAAATATTGCCGCCAGGAATGATGTAAGCGCATTTGCATAGAACAATAAAGCATAATTCACCTGCGATAGAAACCCGCCGATGACCGGACCGATACTCATTCCAATATTTATTGCAAGTCTATTTAATGAGAATGTTGTTTTAACCTGCTGCGGGTCAGATTCAAAAGAAAGAAGTGAAAGATTTGCCGGCCTGAAGGCCTCGCTTATTACCGCCCATACCAGTGTTATAAAAAGGATGAAATGGTAATTAGTTATAAATGAATAGAAAAGAAGCAAAACTCCTGTACCGATAAGCGAATACCTCATTACTTTCAATTCACCAATTCTGTCTGAAAGTTTTCCTGCAAGCATCGATGTTATAAAGGAACCAATTCCATAAAAGATAAAAACTAGTCCCGCATCCGATGCGCTTACACCGATTTTCTTGTTCATGTAAATTGCAAGATATGGAATAACCATTGTTCCCGATCTATTTATCAGGGTTGCAAACGCCAACATCCACACATTATGCGGAATATTTTTCAGACCTTTATAGGGATTCATAATTCCGGCTGCAAAACTTTTATATTATTTAATGCAAGTTATTAAACTTTGCTGCTCTTTTTCTCGTTATTACATCAGCATGCTGTAACAATCATCATTAAAGGAGCATTATGAAATATTATAAAGTGTTTTCAGTAATTCTACTAGCCTTACTTACTTTTTGTTATTCCTCAATCAGCGCGCAAAACAACCGTGATAGAAAGCCAACAAATTTAAAAGTATTACCTGCAGATATAAGCGGTCAGGATTTAAGAAACGTTATGCAAAGTTTTTCCAGCGCTCTGGGTGTTCGCTGCGAGTACTGCCATTATGAAGAAGAAAATGATTTTGCTTCGGATGGAATGGAAACAAAACGAATTGCACGTGTAATGATGAAAATGAAATCAAATATAAACGAAACATTTCTTAAGGAAGCCCGGTCAATCAAAAATGATGTCGTTGATTTGAATTGTGTAAGCTGTCATCACGGTTCACCAAAAATCAGGCTCCTTGAAGATGTTTTATACAGCAGTTATCAAACGAAAGGAATAGATTCTTCATTAGTCCAATACAATAATTTACGCAAAGAATTCTATGGCGCTGCTGTTTACGATTTCAGGGAAATGTCTCTAATAAATTATTCCCATAAACTTACCGAAGACAAAAAATATGATGACGCTGTAAAAGTTCTCAATAAGAACCTGGAACTGTTTCCAACTTCAACCAGGACATTAAATTCATTTGCCCAACTCTATCAGTTTAAAGGTGAGAAGGAAACTGCTCTTCAATATTTGCAGAAAACTATTGCGATTGATCCAAAGAACAGATTTGCCAACCAGATGCTTGAAAGAATCAAATCCGGTAAATGATTTAAAGCATTTTGTTAAATTCTTTGAGGGAAACTGCATTGTACCTCTTACAAAAGATTGCTTAATTCGTTATGTTTCATTAGTTAATAAATCCTTGGAGGAATTAAATGCGATCCGGGCATTATATCGCAATTATTTTTTTAATTGTTGCATCAGCCGCCTGTTCAACATTAACATTGAAATCTGCAGATTTTGCATGGCCGATTGAAAATGCGTTAAAAGTTGATGCAAAGGGAAATGTTGAAGAACAAAGATTTTCATTCACACTAAATGTTAAACCTGTCTTCTTCGAAGAATTCAAAGACTCAACAAATTATATCGGTAAAGAAATAAGAATTATCCGCGACAGGGCAGGCTACTATTTTATTACCGGCAAAGAATTCAAAAACGTTTATGTGTTTAAACCGATTGAAAGCGGAATGCAGCTCGAAAATAAAATTGTTATTTCCGAATTGAAGGGTTTGACAAACCCAGCATTCAACCAGAAAGCGCCGAACATTGAATTGCTTGACACACCCAATAAATATTTACTGAACTTCAAAGGCCTAGTGAGGTAAGAAAAATGAAAATGAGGTTTTTCTTATTTGCGATTCTCATTATCGCATTTACAGCGAATGCATTTGCACAATCGGATCTTGAAAAAGTGCAGAATTTTAAATCACGTTACCAGCAACTTGAAGCGGCAATTAAAAATGCTACTTCGCTTGATGAATGCACGACAATCGCAGAAAATATCGCAAAACTGAAAAATGATTCCTCCGGTGAAAAGGATTTACTCGATAAAACACTTTACCCGGAAAATTATGAATCATCTTTTACCAAACTTGAAAGAGCACTTGAAGTTCGCAAGGGAGATTTTTCACAGATTACAGAATTAACTTCCGAAGTCGGGACACTCAAAGATAAAGTTTCAACATTAAGCCAGGAAAACCAGGGCTTAATCTCACAGATAAGGACGCTGCAGATTAAATCTTCAAAGGATGCGCAGACAATTGCATCACTGCAAAAACTTGTTGCACAGTTAAAGGCAAACATCCAGCAGCGTGACGAACTTGTTCGCGGAATTGTTGACAGTTTATTGACTGAGTTTGTTAAATACCCGGGCGGCATGAATGAAGCAGAAAAGAGCAATGTCTTCATGAAAGTTGATAACGGAAATCTTTTCTACAATATCGAACGCACAATTGCAGATAATGTTCAGTTCATGAAAGTGACACAGATGAACGCTGAAGATCTTGGTGAAATGAAAAAACAGTATAAAGATTTCAATAAAGTATGGCGGCAGATTGGACCAAAGCTTGCAGAAGTATATGCTTCAAGAAGAGATAAAGCAGCAATGATTTCAAATATTGATGCGATGTTTACAGACTGGAACATGAGACTTAACGATGAAATGTGGGGACAGGTAAATAAATTATTCCGGGAAAAGAAAGTTGCACTACTTCCATTTAAGAATGGGGACCAGTTTGTTAACAGTGTTGCCGCATTTGTTGATGATGAATTGAAAAATCATGGAGTTAAAAGCTCTACCGAATCTGAAAATGTTTATTATGCTTTTACAGACAGTGTCTACTTCAAAACAGTTGAGCCAGTCTGGATTCCTGTACTTATTGAAAACAATATGATGACAGAAGCAAATAAGGATTCTATTGATTCTCACATTGCAAAATGGAAAGAAAAAGTTGCACCGGGTTCAAAAATGAACTGGGTTTATATCGGCGGCGGTGCAGTTATTGTATTTCTTATTATTGCATATTTCCTTAAAGGGAAAAAGAAACCGGTTAAGACTTTTACAAAGAAAGCTGAAGAGGAAGAAGAGCAGCTTTAACTATTTCTTAACAAGATCTTTCTAAAATAAACGACCCCGTGAGAACGGGGTTTTTTATTTATTTTTAACAAAGATCAAAACGCCAAACCTTTTTTCTCCTGGAAGAAACACTTCTCTGTAATTCAGTTCATAAAACCCGGCATTTATACAACTGTTTCTAAAGTTTTCTGGATTAACAAGTTTGTGAATTGGAGAAAGTAATTTGAGCGAGTCGTATCCTGTTTCCGAAATTGCAGGAGTTGTTTTGCTTTCAAGCTGAATGACTGCCGATAAATGCCCACCAGGTTTAAGCCAGTTGAATATTTTTTTTAGCAGCGATTCAACATCAACATATTCAAATATTAATGCTGCGTGAACAAGATCGACCTGTTCATCCAACCGTTCATAATTATTGAGATCGGCGCAGACAAATTCAATGTTCGGAAGAGAAGATGAAAATCTTTTCCTGCACAGTTCGATATAATCCGGATTAATATCAACACAAATTATTTTTTCATTTTCTTTTAAATGTTCAAGCCCGTTACCCGCAGCGCAGCCAAGAAGCATCATCGAATGCGGAACTGTTTTCGCAATTACATTGCTGAATATTTTTGAGAGAGCCTGCAGCTGAAGAACTTTATCGCTGCTCATGTGTCCTTCATAATCTTCTGCAGGAATATTAAGCCAGGGATTTTCCATCTTTCCTGTTCCATATAAAATAAACGGGAACGCCAAGCAGTACAATTATTAATCCCGGCCATGTAAAATCGGGTTTGTATATTAATAAAATTACCGAAATTGAAGCCGCAAGAAAAATATAAAGCGCCGGGACAAGCGGGTAGCCAAAAGTTTTATAAGGGCGTTCAGCATCCGGCTGACGTTTACGCAAAATAAAAACACCAATAATTGTAAGCGTATAAAAAACTAACACAGTACAGACAACATAATCCAAAAGCTGTCCGTATGTGCCGGATAAACAGAGAACGCTTACCCATGCGGCCTGAAACCAAAGCGCTTTGGCCGGGACCGATTTTTTATTCAGCTCGCCTGTTGCAGCAAAAAACAATTTATCCTTTGCCATCGCATAATAAACTCTAGCGCCGGCAAGAATTTGCCCGTTGTTGCATCCGAAGGTTGAAATCATAATTAATACAGCCATTACAGTTACAGCAACATCACCGAAAATAAAATGAGCCGCTGCAGTTGCAACTCTGTCTTCAGCAGCAAACTGAATTCCCGCACCGCTTATATCTGCTGCGGCAGGATTTCCAACAAGCGGTAGAACAAACAAATAAGAAACGTTTGCAAGTATGTATAATATTGTTACAATCATTGTTCCCAGGAATAAACTCCACGGTAAAACTTTTTTAGGATTTTTAATTTCGGCAGCAATGAATGTTATATTTTCCCAAGCAACACTTGCGAACAATGACCCGACCATTGCAGTTCCGATAGCAGCGACAACTGCAAAACCGGCAAGCTGTTCAATATGATCAATTACGCCATTTGCCAGATGAATTTTTGCCGGGCTCCACATATTCGAAAAGTTTGCGGCAATTACATTTGCATTGGCGCCGATTATCAATCCAAGTATAATCAACCCGAGAAGTGCAATCATTTTAGCAACAGAAAAAATGTTTTGAACAACTTTCCCCTCTTTTAACCCGTTTATATTTATTGTTGTTAAAACAAGAACACTCACAATAGCAAGCAGCTGTCCTGCGGAAATTTTCAAACCGAACAGTTCGAGCAAAATATTTTTTGTGCTGAACCATGGAATTAAAACCGATGTGTATTTTGCAAACGCAACGGCAACCGCTGCAATTGTTCCTGTTTGAATTACGAGAAAGAGTGTCCAGCCGTATAAAAATCCCATTAAAGGATTATAAGCTTCGCGGATGTAAACATACTGGCCGCCGGCGAATGGCATCATCGCTGCAAGTTCTCCGTATGCCAATGCGCCAATCAATGTAATGATTCCTGTAATAAGCCAGACAAGTAAAAGATATCCGCTCGAACCGAGAATCCTTGACATATCGGCGCTCACGATAAAAATTCCGCTTCCTATCATTGATCCCACAACAATCATTGTTGAATCAAACAAACCGAGTTCACGTTTAAATTCGTGTGAAGATTGCTTTTCCGATTTTGTGGAATCTATCATCGCTTCTCCATTCTGTAGTAATTTAATTAACTGCGGGAATTATTTAACATTTTTGTAAACAGCAAAAACAAAATCGCTTTCTATTTTTCCAGATGCAAGAAGATTGTCTTCATAATCAAAACACATTTCCAGGATTGACTTGGCTTCCTCATCATCTTCAAGAAAGTTGTGGGCAATTCCATCCAGCAGAGGATGAAGAATTGTTCCGCCATAATTTTTCAGCTCAACACATTCAAAGTGTTTATTCAGCAGCGGGATTATTTGCGAAGACTCAACCGCTTCCGATGGATCGTTGAGCATCATTCTTAACCTGCCTGGTTTATAAATTTTATTTTTGACAGCGCTGCTCTTCCAGTAAGTCCTTCTCGAAGCGGGGAGTCTTCTTAACAATTCATTTGAAAATTCAACCTGTTCATCTGTCCACTGAAATCTTTCTGGTCCGACATATTCATTTATGAGTAGTAATCCTCCCGGTTTTACAAATTTTTTTATTCGCAAAAGTATTTCTTTGAGAGGAGAAAAATGATGCATCGACTGCTCGGCGAAATAAATATCATACTCACTTTCACCAAGCTGAATTGATCTGGCATCGCCGGTTTCGAAAAACATTTTCCCAGAAAGTTTATTTTTTATTGCTTCACTTTTTGCGTTGGCAATTCTTTTTTCGGATAAATCAAATCCCTTTATTAAAGAAAATCTGTCCAACTTTGCCCACTGCATTTCTTTGGTTCCATTTCCGCATGCAAAAGAAAACCCGCTGTAATTATTTCTCTCCATTAAATATTTATTAATAAAATAATCAGAATAGTGAAGATCTATGTTCCCGGTGATTAAATAATTCCATCTCTGCAAAACAGTTGGAACGAACCACCATTTATCGGGAATTGATTCCGAGTGGGACCATGTCAGTTCAACCTTATCGCGTGAACTGCCGAAAATTTTTCCTGTAATCTTTTCAAGTAAGCCCGGGTTATTCTTAACCCTTCTTACTAATTCGTAAAAATCATCTGTGTTGATAAAATTATTAAGCACTTTTCAATTCAAATTGTTTTCATTAAAAATTCATTTGCAAATCCTGCAAGCTTCCAGTACGGCGCAGCATATTTATTGTCGATGAAAAATAAATCAGCTTTCTTTAGAACATATGATTTAATCTGCTCATGAAGAAAAACAAACTTTTTATGCCGTAGTCCTGATTCTGTGGACATTCCTTCCGGTATTGGTCCCTCTTTTCCAAACCAATTAAGAACCCAGCTATAAAGTTTTGTTATTCGTGCAAAAGGAAGCATATACCAATCGTAGACAAGTTTATTTCCTTTGTTGGCCCAGTCAATCATTGCATCCACAACTGCGTTATCTACATGATCCTGATAAAGAGCATCCCGGTTTCTCCATTCTGCGGCAACTTCAAGCTGCGAATCATATTCAAGATCGGATGGTTCCTGAAATTCAAAATACTTTACACCAAATGCTGCAAGCCATCTAGCCGTTCCGCGGGCAGAAACACTTGATACAATATTCCATAATGCGATTCCCTTTTTGTTGTATGCTGAAGAGGCAACTTCAGAGCAGCACAACTTAGCTGTATCCGAACAATTCATTTCAAAATCGTATGGAATATGAAACTGTTTTACTTTTTCATAAATGCTTTTTGCAGCTTTATGGGGCAATAACGGATCCGTTTTTAATTGCGGAAGAGTACTCCTTAATCTTAACACCATTACACGCAATTTTTTGTCATTCAAATAATCATAGATGCTTGATATTACAACACCTCTTTCAATATGCGATTCAATTATGTACGGAAGTTTTGTTGATTCATCTACATATACCAAAGCAATGTGAGAAAAATTACCGGGGTAATCGCTGCCACGCGCAATCAGGGCTGATGTCGGCGCGCCTCCGCGGGATACAAGAATATCTCCGCTGTGTATTTCCACTCCAAGAATGTTTGCGCCGGGAGTCATTGATTTGGATTCCGTGTTTACCCAAAGAGGAGGAACACTGTTTTTATCAACCTGCAAAAGTAATTCTTCAAGCGCGGCTCTTCCTCCATAAATTATTTTATATAATGTCTGCCGTGCATATATGTCTTCACATTTCCAGTTAATTGATTTTTCTTTTATCACATTTCTAAGGCGGTTGAAGAGAGATTGAAAATCAGAAGTGCTGCCGGGGCAGCCGCCGGCTAATGCAGCTAAGCTGAAAATTTTATGTTCAAGTATCCCATAAATTCTATCGGATGGTCCGGGAGATTTTTCATCTACTTCATTTATCAGTTTATTTATAAAGGCAATGTTAGCTTGAATTGTATCCTTTAGTTTTTCGCATCCGGTATTTTTTGCGGCAATGAATTTGTTTTCAAGAGCCAGCCAGAGTGAATCACGATTCCAAACAAATGTTTTTTTGCCGGCCACAGATGGCTCAACAACTTTCTCTGTAGGTATTAAGAGAATTATATACAACACAATTAGGGCGATAAAAACATAACCGAATTTTTTCTTCACAAATTAATCCATGTATAATCCCAGCGTAAACCAGCCGCACCAGTGCTTGGGCGAAAATACGGCGGTTAAACCCATGCTGCTATTTTTAAATGGAAGAACTTTCTCTGTCATTGTATCAGAATACCGGAACAATTTTCCTTCTAGCGATTTTCCTCTTAGTGATTGAATGACATCAGAAATAACATTCAGTCCAAATGTAATTGGGTACCTGCCGCACCAAAGAGGAGTTGCTTTTTTATTTAGTGTGTCGGAAATGATTTCTGAATACAATCTTTTTGTCTTTTCAGCTGTTAATTTTCCTGTCAGGTTTTCTTTAATTATTCTTTTATCGTTTTGGGTAGCGGCATCATGAGCATTCATATCAAGACCATATAATGAATTATTGAAATCCACTCCGTAGTGATTGGCATCGTTGGAAATCAGGAAGAAAATATCCTTACCCAATTCAAGTTTATTTTCTTTTACATACTCAGAGATAATTCCTGCGAGCGATTTGGAAAGCTTTTCATTTTTTTCAGATGATAATTGTGTGACCATGATTGGTGTTATTTTTACATCACGATTATAGTACTGCAAGAATGGAATCATTGCTTCAATTGAATGTTCAATGCTGTGGGCTTTATTGCTGATAATAAAATTTTCTTTCTCCAGTTTGGTTTTTATTATTTCTCTTAACGGGGATATTTTCACATTCGAATATGGTCCCTGCCATTCATCATATTCATCAAGAATAATTTTATTTTTCAGCACTCCCATTTCTTTTTTTACGGTTCCATGGGTTACTCCAAACACAACCACTTCTTTTGCTTTAATTAACCTGAACAGGGGATAATAAATTTTACCTGCATAGAGAAAATCATCATGGACGGATATAGCTGCAATTAAATTCAGCGCGGGAAACTTTAGTTTTCCTGAATTCTTATCCAAAAACTTGATGAATCGAGTCATCTCATCGGCATTCCAGCAGAACCCGATACTATCTCTTGGTATTCGCACTGTTTGTGAATACTGAACTGTGATCTGCGAATTCAGAATAAGGAGAAGCATGACGAAAAACTTTTTCATTCAATTTCCTCGTGATTTCAATTCCAATCTAAACAGATGCAGGCATTTCATCAACAGCTTAAAAAAGAAAAGGGATCCCGAAAAACAAGGATCCCTTTTCTAATTGAGAGGTTCAAAAACTAAGCCTTTATTTCATTCCATATTAATGCACTTGAACCAAGCACAGCAGCATCCGCGCCGGGCAATGCCGATGGAAGAATTTTCACCTTATTCTTGAAAATGTTAAGCATGTATTCTTCCATATATTTTTTTGTCGGTGAAACAATCAAATCGCCGGCCAATGCAAGTCCGCCGAAAAGTATAATTGCTTCTGGGCTTAAATAAGCAACAGAATCCGCGAGTTTAAGACCAAGAATTTTTGCAGTATAGTCAAAAGCTTCAAGAGCAAGTTTATCGCCCCTGTTGGCTGCATCCGAAATATCCTTGGCTGTTAATTTTTCAAAACTGATTCCTCGTAATTCACTTTCAAGATTTGTTTTTGCAATCAACTTAAAAACAGTTCTTCTAATTCCGGTTGCAGAGGCATAAGTCTCAAGACATCCTTTTCTTCCGCATCCGCAGTCTCTTCCTTTATAATCAACTATTTTATGACCAATTTCGCCGGCGAAGCCATCAGCGCCGTATACAAGTTTTCCATCGACAACTATTCCGCTTCCAAGTCCGGTGCCGAGTGTTATAACAATAAAATTTTTCATTCCTTTTGCTGCGCCAAAAATCATTTCACCAATTGCGGCGGCATTAGCATCATTTGTTATTGCGGCAGGAAGCGGAGAATATTTTTTTACAAGCTGCAATACATTAACCGTTTCCCAATTCAAATTAGGAGGCGATTCAACTGTGCCCTGATAATAATTTGCGTTTGGTGCCCCGATACCAATTCCAACAAGTTCATAATTATTTTCAAACTGTTTAAACGATTTGTTCATTTCGTCAAACAGCCTTTCAAATAATTGTTCCGCATCTTTATCAGAATATGTAGGTATTGATGATTGAAAAATTATTTTTCCATTTCTGTCAACAAATCCGAAAGCTGTGTTTGTTCCTCCGATGTCGATTCCAGCTGTTACAGGTGTTTTACTCATTTTGTTCTCTTAAAAATTTTCCGTTATATAAATTTCAGCTCTCTCTTGGCAAATATTATGCCTCTATTATAATAGCAGGTTAAAATATAAGCTCGGATTTTTTCAGATTAACGCAGAAACTAAAAAAGAAAACCCCGCAAAGCGGGGTTAAAAGTTATTAATATGAAAAAGGGTTATTAATATGATAACTGAACATTATCACAAATGAAATTTTATTTGGGTAAAGCAAGCTGTACTTCTATTGTTTGATTAAACGGTTCAGGCATAGAAAATCTTCCCATTCCTCCGCCAGCACGTCCCTGTCTCATCGCACCCATTTGACCTCCGCCGCCGGACATTCCTTCACCGCTTCCGCCTCCCGGTCTCATAGAAGAAAGATCCAATGCTTCAGTTTCGAATTTTAC